>JBFEYG010000022.1:0-16214 GCA_041562275.1 Sulfurimonadaceae bacterium
GAAGCAATACCGAATCCTAATAGATTGTGCCGACAAAAAAGGCCTTGTCTATACTGTTTCAAAGCTTTTCTTCGAGCTTGAGCTGAATATCTTGTCAAATAATGAATTTGTTGACAGCGACAATGAAAAGTTCTTCATGCGCACTGTTGTCGAAGGGGATATTCAAGAGGATGTTCTTAAAGAGAAGCTTGATGAAGTCCTGCAGAACGGTGTCAACTGTCATGTCATCTCCCCACGCAAAAAGAATATCGTCTTAATGGTGACGAAAGAGTCACACTGTCTGGGTGACATCCTTATCCGCTACGAAGCTGAGGAGCTTGATGCGAACATCATAGGCGTTGTCTCCAATTATGATCTCTTGCGTCCTTTGGTCGAGAAATTCGATATTCCCTATGTCTGTGTCTCGCACGAAGGACTGGACAGACAAGAACATGAGAGTAAAGTCCTAGATTGTTTAAATCAGTTTCAAGATATTGATTATATTGTCTTAGCAAAATACATGCGTATACTCACACCTAGGTTTGTAGAAGCATACAGCGACAAGATCATCAATATACACCACTCTTTCCTGCCTGCCTTTATAGGAGCAAACCCTTACAAGCAGGCTCATGAGAGAGGTGTTAAGATCATTGGTGCGACAGCACACTTTGTTAACAATGATCTCGATGAAGGACCGATCATTGCACAGGATGTGACCAATGTCAGCCATGATCATAGCTGGAAAGACATGCAGCGCTCCGGCCGCGATATTGAAAAGATCACACTCTCACGCGCATTAAAACTTGCGCTTGAGGACAGAATCTTTGTACATAAAAATAAAACTGTGATCTTTTGATGTTAAACCTTGTCTTAGTACATCCACAGATACCAAACAATACAGGTGCTATTGGCAGGCTCTGTGTTAACACGGGTACGACCCTTCATCTGATCAAACCTATCGGCTTTGATATAGATGAAAAAGCTGTCCGCAGGGCAGGGCTTGACTATTGGGAAAAACTGGATCTGCATGTCTGGGAAAACCTCACTGAGTTTTTTGAGGCGAACCCAAAGGCAAAAGAGGGTCATTTTGCTACGACAAAGACAGACAGACCCTATTTTGAAGCTGCCTATAAAGAAGAGGGCTATATATTCTTTGGCAGTGAAACGAAAGGCATACCTTCTGATGTTTTACAGATGTATCCAGACCAATGTATTACAATACCCATGACCAAAGAAGGACGCAGTCTTAATCTTGCTATTAGTACAGGTATTATCTTATATGAAGCGATCAAACAGAACTATGCTTCTTATGAAAAGTTGATGTGAAAGCTTTTTTTGACCTAGCAGTTCCACTGGCTTTTATACTTTTTCTTGTTTTTATCTTTGCCGGTTATCATGCTTCAAAGCATGATCAAGACAAAAAAGGTTAGAGAGCCTTAGAGCTAGAGGATTTTGTCTGCAAGCTCTTCCAGCGATCTTTCAAACCTTGAAAAAATCGATTCCGCTTTTTTGATTATCTTTGCCATTTTATATCCTTTATTATCTCAACGAAGTTCTCATTAAATAAACTTTCGTTTTGTCGTTTTCTTGAGATGATTTTATATGTTTATTTCACTTTACGATTTTTATATTGCAAATTGTCATATAATTCTGTAAAATAATGTCAGTGCTTTATTATTACATCATAAGACACTCTAATCGTTATCAAGAGGTCTAATCCAGGAGTAACTATGATGAAAAATTTCAATGACATTGTGGAACAGATCAAAGATGTTGTCTCAGAAGACTTCCCAGGCAAAAAGATCTTTGACAAAGACATTGCCGGACTACTGGGTATTTCCCAGATGAATTTTGCGACCATGAAAAAGAGAGACAAGATTCCTTACGAGGAACTTCTGGAGTTTTGTGCCAGACGTTCTATCGCTATTAACTGGCTTCTGTTTGGCCAGTCACCCGAAAGTCTTATCGAATCAACCAACAAGTTTTATATGGTGCGCTATTTCTCTGACGTCAGTGCCTCAGCAGGGGGCGGCGGTGTGGGTGATATAGAAGACTCTGTCGAACTTATGCTTGAAGGCAATTTTGTCAGTTCTTTGGGCGGGGAAAAGGAACTTAAGAATATCGAAGCGCTTAACGTATCAGGGGATTCAATGGAGCCTACATTCTCTTATGGGGACATGATCTTTATCAATCGAAATAAGACCGATATCGGTCGCGGCGGTATTTTTACCATAAATACTGAAGCCGGTCTGTTTATTAAAAGATTACAAAAGCGTATTGACGGTAAAATCGATGTTATTTCCGATAACAAAGAATACGCCAAACAAACACTTATGCCCAATGAGCTCAATGTCATTGGACGTGTCGTAGGAAGATTTGGCTCTGTTGATTAAGAAAAAATGCAAAGGTTGTATATGAAGTATAGGAACGCTCTTTTGTCCGCTCTCGTTGTATTGGCTCTTGGGGGATGTGCTAAGAGCCCACAAGAACTTGTCTTAAAAGACCTGCAGGAGTTCCCTCAGTATGCAGAGCCGTATGTGAACAACATCCAACCAAGAGAGATACTGCTCCCTGCCCAGGAAGCTTATGATGACAGATATTTTGAGCCTTGGAACTACACACAGCCACCTTTTGATCGAGAAGCTATTTTATGGCCGCACCGAAGTTATACTTATGAAAAAAGCTATGGTGAGAACCTCCAGCCTTTGCCACAAGAGTGGTTCGAGCGCATGTATGTAAAAGGAAACTATGAAGCCTACGGCAGCCTAAATAAAAAGGCTATCTCGCTTCATTATCTAAATCTGCGTAGCTTTCCTACTCAAAAACCTGTATTTAAAGATCCACGGCGCCCAGGCGAAGGTTTTCCTTTTGACTATCTGCAAAACTCAGGAATACATGCCAATGAACCCCTGTATGTCTCACATCTATCAAGTGACGGTGCCTGGGCCTATGTCTTTACTTCATATGCTACAGGTTGGGTACCCTTACGAAAGATAGCTTTTTTAGATGATACTGTAACCAGAACCTGGGAAAATGCTCGCCAAATCGAACTGATAGATGAGCATTATCCTGTTGATGATGTGAATGGGAACTTTGTTTTTAAAAGCAGGGTAGGCATGCGATTGCCTCTTATTTCCATAGAGGAAGACCATTATCTTGCCTTGTCTGTTACTGTGGGAAAAAACAATTCTGCAACATATACTAAGGTGAAGGTGCCTTTTCATGTTGGACGCGAAGGCAAGATGATGCTCAATGCAGACAACCTCAAACATATCGCTGACTTGATGCTGCAAAGTAATTATGGATGGGGCGGCGTATATCAGGAGAGGGACTGTTCTTCAACATTGCGTGATCTCTATGCTCCCTTTGGGATATGGCTTCCAAGAAACTCATCTGAACAATCCAAAGTCGGAAAGGTCACCGCACTTAAAGAGATGACGCTAAAAGAGAAAGAAGAGATGATAATACAAGAGGGAGTACCCTTTGAGACACTTCTTTATAAAAAAGGTCATATCCTGCTATACCTAGGGCTTTATAACGGCAAAATAACTGTGCTGCATAATGCATGGGGTGTAAAGACGATGAAAAACGGAGTTGAAGGAAGAAAGATCATTGGAAAAACTGTGATATCTTCGCTGGAGATAGGAAAAGAGAGAGAAGACTATGACCCGGAAGAAGGAATACTTTCACAAATAGTCAGTATGAACATCCTCACTCAAGAGTAGAAGCTGGGGCTTTAAGCAAGAATATCCAAAAGGGATCCAAGCATATCATCTTGAGTCCTGATTGCTGATCCTTGGACTTCATGCCCTCTTTGAACAATCACCTGATCTGTCATCTCTCTGCTTAGCTCGGTTTGACTTAGACTTGAACCATTATTGTCTGCTTTTTGAAAACCGGCCTGAACACCACCCGAAGTACTGCTTAGTGTTGTGCGTGTCGGGATAAAACCATCCGTGTTTACATTGGCAATATTATTTGCATTTGTATTTGCAAAGTTTTGATGGGCAATAAGAGAAGAGACGTTTGCAGAAAAATTTACCATGATTAGACCTTTGATCGTAAATATTAGCTTAGTTTTACTGAAAGATCTGTAAGGAATGAAAGTTAATAGGAGTGCTTAAAAGTACAGCTTATTTTTGTGGTAGCCAGGTTTGTTTACTTAAGGCGCGTGATAAAAATAGCATTTCAAAGTATGTTTAGACATCTGCTTCGCAGATAGCCTAAGCATGTTCAACTAAAGACAATAACCCGATCAGGACTCTTCTAGTGAAGATCAGCGTTTAATTTTATCTCACGTGTACTACGGCTTACTGTCATCTCGCCTGTCATTGAGTTTTGGCGGAAATGAAGACCATTAAGTCCTGCAAGTTCTTTACCTTTAAACAGGTTGCCTGTAAGTTTGGCTTCCGGATTAGCTTCATTGATCTTTGCAAGCTGTTCAGGATTTATACTTAATTTTGTTCCTTCTAAAATAGCAAGACCGGCATCAATGATACAAGCATCACCAAGAGGAATACCACAAGTCGAGTTAGCTCCAAGCAATGTGTTCTGACCAACTGAAATGGGGTTTCCGTCCGTACCGCTTAGTACGCCAAGGATAGAAGCGCCACCACCAACATCGGAGCCTGCACCAACAATCGCAGAGCTTGAGATACGACCTTCGACCATAACAGAACCTGTCGTACCGGCATTAAAATTAATGTATGAAGCACCAGGCATAACCGTTGTGCCCGCATGAAGTTGAGCACCGAAACGAACCTTTCCTGCATCAAGAATACGCGTATTATCAGCTGGAATGATATGCTGAAGAAAACGTGGGAACTTGTCTACGAAATCTATTTCCGGGAATTCATTGCGCAGCTTTAGCTCGATCTCGTTAATACGAAGGTAGTCAAGATCAATAGGTGTATTTCCGTGCCATGCGACATTTGGAAGTGCTCCAAAAGCACCATTCAGATTAAGTGTTCTAAGTTCGGCTTTTGCCAATGAGAGGGCATAAAGTTTAAGATAAGTCGCTTCAACACTGACACAAGCAGCGTCTTCAAATAAAAATACAACGCGATATTCGCCTTCTTTCATGCCTTGGTCTTCAAGAAGCTGGAAAAGCTGAATGATGACCTGCACGTTTTTATGTGCGTCACCGAACGCTTCTGCAAGATAAGGGTTAAAGCTGTCCATACATCTTTTTACAAAATCAAAAGTTATCTTGCAAGACACTTCGCTTTGTGTGTTATCTATCTCAATGCCACAGGCGCTTAACGCATCGATAAAAACAGCCGCACTCCCAAAGTTTTCCTTCCAGTTTATAACAGGATACGTTGCTTGAAGGACCTTGTCGTTGTCCAGTTGACTGGCGTCTATGCGGCAAATACCAAATGCAATAGGGTCTTTATATCCCGATCTTGATTTCACGCTTTCGACCAATGCCTTAAATTCTTCAGTTGTTTTTATCATCTTGTCTCTCTTGTCAATTTTTTTTGAATAATACCATAAGAGCAACCGTCATAAACTTAACCTTACATATAAACCGGTTCTATACATTTTACAATAAGCGCGCAGCTGTTTTTGTCGTATTCAAGAAACAATCCGTGTGACAGGCCGTTTGAATGGAGTAGGAGTAAAAGAGCAGGGGAGCACAAACAACCAATGCAGATCAAGGAACACGATGGTTCCTAAAAGAAGCTGCCCTGGTTTTCATTTTCAAGAGGACGGCGTTTTTCTTTTATTAGCCATTCCTGCAAAAGCTGATCTACCACCTTGCTTAGGCTCATCTTATATCGTACACGCGCATATTTCATTGACTCATCCCACACCTGTCGGTCTATGACAAGAGAACGGGTTACTTCATCTTTTGGCTTCATAATCAACTCTCCTAATTACTATATAATAAACTATATAGTAATTGACTTCTCCTGAAAGAATGCTTTTCTTGTATTAAGAATATACAGATTACCGTGCAATATCAATTGGTTAACATAATGTAAATTCTCTTTAAAGTTACATCTTCATTGCAAAGGGTGCACTCTCTTACATATATAGTCTCTTAAATAATGCGCTTGAGTAAAACAGAGACGATGATTTTATTTTTGATTGGCATTGGTTTAATTTTGTATTAAACTTTAATCACATATAGTAATAAAAATCAACCCAATAACGAGGTGTTAAATGTCTACGATAAGTTTGATCGATAACAGGAATGGCAAAAAGTATGAATTCGACATTCTTAGTCCGACAATAGGTCCAGATGTTGTTGATATACGTTCGCTGTATCAGCAAACAGGAATGTTTACTTATGATCCTGGATTCACCTCTACGGCAAGCTGCAGTTCTGATATCACCTATATTGACGGAGAAAAAGGCGAACTTCGGTACAGAGGCTATGACATCAGTGATCTCGCAACTAAAAAATCTTATTTGGACACATGTTATCTTTTACTGGTCGGGAACCTGCCATCAAGAAACGAATTTTCAGCCTTTGATATCGAGATCAGAAAACGTTCTTTTGTGCATGAAGGCTTAAAAAACCTGTTTTATTCCTTTCCTGACAGTGCCCACCCGATGGCAATGATGGCATCGGCTGTTTCTGCACTTTCTGCTTTTCATTATGAGCATCTGAACATAAAAGATAAAGAGGAAATGCAGACGATGGCACGCAGGATCATTGCCAAGATACCTACCCTTGCCGCCCTCTCCTACCGCAGAAGTCTTGGCATCCCCTTTATCTATCCAGATATCGAACGCTCTTTTACGGAGAACTTTTTGTACATGATGCGGGCTTATCCTTCTGCCGACATTGTGATCAGAGATGTCGAGATAAAAGCACTTGATACTATTTTCACGCTGCATGCAGACCATGAGCAAAACGCCTCGACATCAACAGTAAGGGGTGTTGCTTCTACCGGTGCACATCCTTACGCAGCAATGTCAGCAGGCATCAATGCATTATGGGGACGTGCTCATGGCGGTGCAAACGAATCAGTAATAGCGCAACTTGAGATGATAGGTACTGTCGATAAAGTCGATGCGTTCATTCAAAGAGCAAAGGACCCTGCAGATGAGTTCAGGTTGATGGGATTCGGGCACCGTGTCTATAAGAACTTCGACCCGCGTGCAAAAATTTTGAAAAAACTTCTGGATGAACTTAAAGAAGAGCTTGGTGTCAATAATGAATTGCTCGAGGTCGCAAAAAAGATCGAAGAGGTAGCCCTGACGGATGAATACTTTATACAGCGCAAACTGTATCCAAATATCGACTTCTATTCAGGCTTGATACTGACGGCGCTTAAAATTCCAAAAAGCATGTTTACGATAATCTTCGTTATCGGTCGTGCCGTAGGATGGATCACTCAATGGATAGAACTCAAGCATGATAACGAAATGAAGATCGCGCGTCCAAGACAACTGTACACCGGACCGGTCAAGAAAGTGATGAAATGAACAAACAAGATCTCCTCCAAGAGATTACTGACCTGCTAAACCAATATGGCAAGCCTTCCAGTATCAATCCGAACGTACTGGAGTTTTTAAGCGAGAACGATCTCGAAGAGATAAAAGCTTCGCTGATAGAGAGCAAGAAACACCATCTTGACGATAAAGATTGGCTTCAACAGTTTAAAAAAGAGTTCTAGACACTCTTAGGAAAACCGCTAAAGCATAATTTACGCTAAATTAAGTAATAACAAAATATAATTGCAACACTTAATCACATGGTTATATTTTGCTTAACTTTATGTTAATGACGATGGCTAACACTGGATATTTAATTCTAGCCATATGTGAAAAAAGTATACTAACATACCTATAAATCCACACAGGAGATCTTAATGGCAAACGTTGACTTGGTGCAATTGACAGAACAGACCAAAAAATTAACAGCAATGGTAGTTGAAGACGAAGGCGTTGCAAATGAACTGTTGAGTTCAACATTTAAAAACTTTTTTTCAGAAGTCTCTTCGGCGTTTAACGGAAAAGAAGCGATTGAGATGTTTGAGCGCATCAAGCCTGATATCGTCTTTGTCGACATTGTGATGCCGGAGATGGATGGTATTGAGCTTTCACGTAGATTACGTGAGATTAACCCTAACCAGATCATCATCGTCATCTCGGCAAGCAACGATATCCAAAAGATCTCAGAATCAATCGAGATCGGCGTCAACAGTTTTATTCAAAAACCTATTGACACAAAGAAGATCATTGAACTTCTTAGCAATGTGACTGCATTGATCAGCAAAAAGAAGAAGATAGAGACAAAAACATTTTCGATATCACTTCCGTTGAATCTATACGAACTTGTAGATGAAAATGCAAAAGTCGAAAGCATCTCTAAAAATGCGGTCATCATCCGCGCTCTTCGCTCGTTCTACGACCAATAAGAACAGGAGGGCGCTTTGCCCTGCTCTGCACTTCAGCTTTCTATCACTTGTTTAATGTGGCGATTACGCTATTGTTTTCTTAGTTGGTATCGATATCATAAACTCTGCCCCATTCTCGATGTTTCTTGCATTAAGCGATCCGCACATCGAGTTTTCAATGATCTGTTTTGACATATATAATCCCAACCCTGTTCCCTGAGTCTGGTTCTTCGTTGTAAAATATGGATCAAATATCTTACTGAGAAGATCCTCCGCTATGCCTCCGCCATCGTCTTTTACAGATATAAAGGCATTGTCATTTTCGCTTGTTATAAGAACATTTATCTCTTTTTTAAGGCTGGAATTGCTCTCTATCGCCTCCTGGGCATTGTTAAGTATATTGATCAAGACTTGCTTGAACTCATTAAGTCCACCTTGCACAATACTGTCTTGCTGAACCTCGATCAAACATTGAATGTGATTATAGGAGAGGTTGGTGCTGACAAGGCTGTAAACAGATTCGATCGCTTCTTTCACACTGAACTCCGTCTCTTCTCCGCCATGCTGAAAGAAGTTTCTAAAGTCATCAATCGTTTGAGACATGTACTGCAGAAGGTTATTTGACTTTTCATAGGAGGCTTCAATCTTTTCAGACGTCAGGTTGCCCAGTTGATCCGAGATATAGATATCCTGCATGACCAAAGCCATGATATTCAGAGGCTGTCTCCATTGGTGTGCTATATTTCCAATCATCTCTCCCATAGATGCCAAGCGAGACTGCTGATACATCATCTGGTCTTTTTCACGGTTTTTTTCTACTTCCTGCTGTATTCTTGACTCCAACGAATCATTGATCTCTTCTATCTTTTCCTGACGTTCTCTCAACTCCTCTTCGATCTTCTTTTGCTTTGAGATGTCAGTCATAAATGCAAATGTCTTGATATTCCCGTATTGGTCGTTCATAGTCGTTGCATTGGTCAGCATATGAAGTGTCTTGCCTTTTTTTGTCTCAAAAGAAAGTTCGTAGATGCGGTTAGAGACATCATCGATCAAATCAGCCTGTTCTTTGCACAGGTTGTGCTCATGTGCATGAATAAAATCAAAAGGGTTTTTCCCTATCATCTCATCCTTGGTATAGCCGAGCATCGCACACAAAGAATAATTAACATCAAGTATGCTAAGGCCCGAATCGAGCAGCCAAAACCCCTCTGCTGTCGTGTTTATGATATTTGCATACAAGGCTTCATGATCTTTGTCTTTGGTGATATCAACAAGATATCCAATAAGTTCAACTGGATCACCGTCAGCGTTACGGACAACTTGCGTATAGTCAGAGACCCAGGCAATCGTTCCGTCCGTCTTTTTGATGCGATACTGCTGATTTATCTGGTTTTCATTAGCATCGATTGCTTGCATAAGCGCCTCGCGTACATTTTCCATATCATCCTCATGAAAAACGCCCTTGACCGCTTCTTTATCATCAAGAAAAAACTCAGGTGTATATCCCCATTGTGAGACACTGTCGGTTACTTGAGAGACCGCCCAGCAATCATCACTGGGTTTTCGTTTGAAGATGACAACAGGTCCCGTATGGAAAAAATCGAATTCTGAGGAAGCTGATCTGCTCTTGACTTTGGCGTCATCAGGAATAGGAATAAAGTACAAAGATGCTGTATCAAGCTGTGATGAAATCACGATACTGGCTTTGGCCTTGCTGTTAATTCTGTTAACGTAAGCCAGTATATTATTGGCATCTGTCTCATCAGGAGAAAATATTTGGACACAAACATTTCCACTCAGCGCATGCTCCGCCATAAATATATTAAGATTGTTAAAATTAGTGTAAGTATGTTCAAGGTGTTTCATACAGCGATTATAACAAAAAAATATCGCTTAACGACCGTCTGTTCTATTTTACAGCGCAAAATCATTGATTTATTTATCCTTAAGGATACAAAGAATATAATTCCGCCACAACAAAAAAGTTGTACCTAAGGCCCCATCATCTAATGGTTAGGATTCATGGTTTTCATCCATGCCATAGGAGTTCAAATCTCCTTGGGGTCACCACTTTTCGATAACAATCCCCCACTTAAATATCAATCTCAGACCAGTTTTATTCATTCCGATGAAGACTAAATTACAAATTACTGTTAAACCAACTACACATCACTCTCCCCTCTTCTTTTTAAAATAGTTTATGTTAAAATCGCAAAAATTATTCTAGGAATTTTAATGCTACGTTTTGCTCCCAGTCCAACCGGTGATATGCATATCGGAAACCTTCGTGTTGCTCTTTTTAACTATATACTTTCTGTTCAAATCAAAGAACCTCTGATTATCCGTATTGAGGATACAGACAAAGAGCGAAACATCGAAGGCAAAGACAAAGAGATCATAGGTCTCTTAGACCTTTTCGGCATCAAATACAGAGATGTCATCTATCAAAGTGACAACCTTAAATATCACCGTGCTATGGCGCTTCAGCTTTTACACGAAAAAATCGCATTCAACTGTTTCTGTTGTGAGAACACACTTGAGGGTAAACGAGAAGAGGCGAAGACCAACCGTAAGCCCTATCGATATGATGACGCCTGTCTCTTATTGAAGCCGGAAGAGACGATTGACAATGAAGCGCCATTTACGGTTCGCCTGCGCAAGCCTAGCGTTGATGTCGAGTTTACGGACATCATCAAAGGAAAGATGAGTTTCAAACCTGCTGATATCGACAGTTTTATCATCCTTCGTGCAGATAAAAACCCTACCTACAATTTTGCCTGTGCTATAGACGATATGATCGCGGATATCTCTATGGTAATACGCGGTGAAGACCACGTCTCTAATACGCCAAAACAGATCGCAATACGGGCTGCACTGGGCTACACAAAAGAGATAAAGTATGCCCATCTTCCTGTCATCTTAAACGATAGCGGTAAAAAGATGAGTAAACGGGATGATGCTTCAAGTGTAAAATGGCTCCTTGAAGAAGGGTTCTTACCTTCAGCTATCATCAACTACCTTGTATTGATCGGAAACAAACCTCCGGTTGAGATCTTTACGCTGGAAGAAGCGCTTGAATGGTTTGATCTTTCTAAGATCTCCAAGGCACCTGCAAAGTTCGATATTGACAAACTTCGATTTATCAATAAGAAACATCTTGAGAAACTTGATGATGTCGAGTTGTCGCGATACGTCGGTTTTGCAGACAAAGACATCGGTCAACTTGCTAAGATATATCTTGATGAGGTCTCTACGACAAAAGAGCTGCGTGAGAAGATAGGAGCTGTCTTTGCTGAAAAAGTGATCCCTGATGAGTTTAAAGAAGCTGCTGAAACGATGAAAGCGACACTGCAGAAAGCACCCTTCTTCGAAGAGTTTAATGACTTTAAATCTTATATCATGCAAGAAAGCGGTCTAAAAGGAAAGAATTTTTTTAAACCGCTACGTCTTTTGCTAAGCGGGGCTGAGCATGGTCCCGAACTGGAAGCCATGTATCCTTTTATCAAAAACTATATGACGGAGATCGTAAAATGAGTATACTTAATGAGATGATAGCCGGGCTGCTTTTCATACTAAACAATCTTATTTTGGTCTATATGTGGATCATCATCATTGCTGCTCTGCTGACATGGGTGCGTCCGGATCCTTTTAATCCGATAGTACAGCTTTTATATCGTCTCACCAATCCGGCTTACGCCTTGGTCAGACGCTATATCCCGACGATGTTTAACGGCATCGACCTCAGTCCTTTGATCATCATCGTCTTGCTGCAGGTCTTACAAGTGTTTATAAATGCAATAATCCGCGCGCTGTGATCAAGCTACTCCTTTTATCTTTTCCTTTCATCCTTTCTGCAGCCATATCTTTGCAGCAGCTTCAAGAGAGTCCAAGCGGTCATGTACGCAATTTCTATATCTGGCAGTTCATGCAAAAGGACGATCTGACTTCAGCCGATGCCGATGCGGCTTATTGTCTGGTGGACGGATACAATGACAAAATATTCAGAGCATACGCAAAAAAGACAGACAACGAAGCAATAAAAGAGCAGTTGCGCTGTTTAGACCTGACAGCAAAAGAGCTGCTTAAGGAGAAAGAGCCGGCTTGTATAAACAGAGCCCTACCGCTTGTGAGAGCCATGGAGATGCGCAAAGAGGAGAGGGAACATCTTGCCTCTGTTTTAAAAGAGAAATATCCAAAGAAAAGCACACAGTTAGAACTTATGGACAAAAAACCCTTTGTGCTAAACCTGCTGAAGAGTGAAAATGGCAATTACCTTGAGTTCTTCAACACCATGGGCTACAAATACAGACATCAGTACTTCAATGTCAGACTCTCGCAAGAGCGCATCAATAAACTGGCGGAAGAAAAAAGCTTTGATCAGGCAGTCAAATATATCGTGACGGATGCAAAGATGGACCGAATGCAAAAAGCCCTACTCGGGCTCACACAACATGAGTTTAGTGCACAGACCTACTTTTTTTTGGCACTTAACGCTTTGCGGTTCAAAGGAACACAAAGGGCCACTCACTATCTTGATCTGTCGCAAAAAAAGGCCTACTTTCGAATAGACAAAGATAAAGCGGAATTTTGGAAATACCTCATAAGCAAGGATGTAAAACATCTTGAAGCATTAACGCATAGCAGTGACATAAACATCTATACCTTATACGCGAAAGAGCGCTTGGATCTAAATGTAAGTAATTTTTTTAGCCAACTCGATCTGCAGAAAGTACCTTCTGAACATAACATTGAAGACCCTTATGTCTGGGAAGAGCTTGTCAGTAAGATACGAAGCTCAAACGAACAGGAGCTTGTACAGCTCAGAGATTCTTTTAACAGTGAAGAGGATGAAGCTGTCAATGCTTTTATCTACTCAAAATCCTTGAAATACGAAGTACACAACTACATTATGCCATACAGCGAAGCCACTGCGAAGCTGAGCAATGATGAAAAAGCCGTGCTGTATGCTCTTGCCCGGCAGGAAAGTCATTTCATACCCTCGGCCATATCACGTTCATTCGCCTTGGGTGTGATGCAGATGATGCCTTTTCTGATTGAAGCCTTAGCCAAGAAGGAAAACGAAAAGATGGCCCTGGAAGAGATGTTTGATCCCTATAAAAACATCGCCTATGCCGTAAGACATCTTGAATATCTTCAAAAACATCTTTACCATCCTCTTTTTATCGCCTATGCTTACAACGGCGGCATCGGTTTCACAAAACGCCATCTGTTGAAAAACACTTTTTTACCGGGAAGCTTTGAGCCGTTTATGAGTATGGAGCTTATGGCAAACACAGAGAGCCGGGAGTATGGCAAGAAGGTGCTTGCGAATTATGTCATCTACAAGAAGATATTGGGCGAAGAGGTCAGGATCACTTCTCTTTTTGAAACGTTAACTGTGCCTTCCCGTACTGATCGTTTTCGAATGAAAGCCTTAACGTTGAAGCATTGACCTCTTTGTATCGTACGAGATAATAGTGGTTCCACTGGTTACGTATAGGCATAGTGCGTCGTAATTTGTGGTCCTCGTCTAGTTCAGTCGCTTCAATCGGGTCAACATAGAGGATCTCTGTCTCCTCTTTTATTTCTTGTGTGCTATCAGCGCCTTTGTATTCAGGTGCTTTTGTGATGTCGTCATGTGATGTCTGCTTTTTCTCATCCATCATGCGAAGTCTGTAGTCAAGGTTTTTAAGCCCATGCTTTTTAGGATCATACGCATCTTCGATGATATGAATAGCAACATAAAAGTATTCATCGTCAAAATAAATATGAGGATCAACATTATTAAGATAAACGGCATGGATAAGTGCTTTCGTCTCCATGTCTCTCATCAAAGAGACTTTTTGCATGTTTGAAACAGCTTTTTCATAATAGGTGTCAGATGAAAAAAAGTCAAAAGCGTTTGTCTGAGAGCATGCTGTAAACATGATCGAGGCACTCAATGTAGTTGCGATTAAAAGTCGATTCATTTATAATCCTGTAATTTTCATGTTGGCATTATACATAAAGCCCCTTTGACTTTTTATAAGTTTCATTGGATATAATTTCTTCAATTCATACAAAGGTATTATGACGTGAGCAAAAGGCTAGCTGTTGCATTCACCGGCCCATCCAACAGCGGTAAAACAACACTTATCACAAAAGTCGCTGCTTCGTTGATAGAAAGAGGGAACAAAGTCTCCATCATCAAAAACGACCCCAAAGACAAAGCTGTGGTCGATGTGGAAGGCAAAGACAGCCATAAGTTCTCACAGACCGGTGCCGAGGTTATTGTCACCTCCCCCACTCGGACGACCTACTTTTCACAGAGGCACAAAGAACTTGACGAGATCATAAGGATCTTTGATGATTTTGATTTTTTGCTTGTAGAAGGACTCAAAAACCTGCCTCTGCCACGTATCAGTATCTTTAGAAACAGTATCGACAGAGACTACATACCCTACATGAACGCGCTTGCTATTGACAACTCTATCAACCATGCAGACGAAGAAATACCAGAAGAGATCGATGTACTTGACCTTAATAACACCGATGAGGTCATCGAGTGGATCACCAAAAATGCCAAGGAAGTATAAATGCAAGATTTGAAAGAAATGAGACCTCTGCTGGCCGCCATAATGAAGTCGGCCATGCGCATCAAGAATGCGATCGATGTAAAAGACATTGGCTATTCACAAGAGCAGAACAGCTCAGGCGAGACACAGCTTCAGCTTGATATCCAATGTGACTTGATCATTGAAGAGGAACTCAGTCATGTAAACTCTGTGCATACGCTTGCATCAGAAGAAAAAGAAGATTCAATGCTAATCAATGAAAACGGAAAATATCTTATTGGTTTCGATCCTCTTGACGGCTCTTCTTTAGTCGATGTCAACCTTAGTGTCGGGTCGATCTTCGGTATCTATGAAAATGATTTTACCGGAAAGAACATGGTGGCCGCTTGTTATGTTGTCTATGGACCGCGTGTTGAGCTTGTCTTCGCCTATGAAGGGCAAGTCAGGCTGTATCTACTTCAAGCAGGCGAGTTTGAGTTTGTCAAAGAGATTCACCTCAAAGAAAAAGGGAATCTTAATGCTCCTGGCGGGACGCAACAGAACTGGGAACCGTACCATAAAGCAATGGTCGACGGTCTTTTTCAAGAGGGCTATAGGCTACGCTATTCTGGCGGAATGGTCCCCGACTTACATCAGATCCTCTTAAAAGGCGGAGGGCTTTTCTCTTACCCCGGCACATCCGACAAGCCTGATGGAAAACTGCGCCAGGTCTTCGAAGTCTTTCCTTTTGCAATGATCTTCGAGTTCGCCGGCGGCGGGGCAATAGACGGAAAGACAAGAGTACTGGATCAGGTGCCTGAGCATGTTCATGACACAAGTCCATGTTTTTTTGGATCAAACTATGAGATAGAAAGAGTTAAAACGACATATGCAGGAGTCTAATCCGTTTGAAGAACGCCTAAGCGGTATGATCGCGAAAGTGCAGCAGTGCCAAAAAGACAAAAACCTTGACTCTTGCATGAAATGCGACAAGCTTATCGGATGTGATCTTCGAAAAGAGTATGTGCAGACCACCTATGAGAGCATGTCTAAAGGTGAGATCGGCGGGTTTGAATTCTAGAAACAGGACAACGAAAAAGATGACGCAAACAAATACAATCAAATTTCAGCACATGAGGTACTAACACATGAAAAAAAATAAAAACTATATCACGACACCGATCTATTACGTTAATGGTGTGGCCCACATTGGACACGCCTATACCACCTTCATTGCTGATTCGGTTGCGCGTCATTCCAGACTTAAAGGTATCGATACATTTTTTCTTACCGGAACAGATGAACACGGACAAAAGATAGAAGAGTCAGCTAAAAGCTTCAACAAACC
>JBFEYG010000023.1:0-16072 GCA_041562275.1 Sulfurimonadaceae bacterium
GATTATTTTAAGATCAAGATCGAAGCACCGAGTCCGGCTCTGAGTGAAGAAGCGCATGAAAAAGTTCAGCACTGGTCAGAAAAGTACAAGGTAGAAACTGCAAAAGTAGACAAAAAAGAGACCTACTACATCAAAGGTTTCATCAGCTGAAATGGTGATCGAGCCTATAACACAGATGGGCTTTGACAAGCTCACCGAGGAATTCAAGTATCTCAAAGATGTTGAAAAACCCCGCGTTAACAGTGAAAAACAAGAGGCTGCAGCGATGGGCGATAGAAGCGAGAACGCGGAATATCATGCAGCCAAAGAAAAATTGAGGCACATAGATAAGCGTCTTTTTTTTCTAAACGATCATATCCAAAAATGCAAGATCATTGATCCATCACTTTTACCTAATGACAGGGTCCATTTCGGATCTACCGTTACCCTTGTCAATCTTGATACGGATGAAAAAGAGGTCTATACGATATGCGGTGTATTAGAGAGTGAGCCTGAAAACGGACTGATCTCCGTTCATGCACCTTTGTCCAAGATAATGATGGGAAAATGTGTCAAAGATGAGTTTGTCCTAAGGTTACCTAAGGGTACGAAAGAGTATGAAATCGAAAAGATAGTCTATATCCCTATCTTTGAATTAAAGAAAAACATACGCACGGTAGAAGACTACAGTATCAAATAAAAAAAAGTCTGTAAGTCTAATGTTTGTAAGTGTTTTCCATCAAGGAAGGGTCAAGCTTGTCTAAGGTTGTTGTGTTCAACATCTCTTCAAGTGCAATCTTTGGAAGTTTATACGATTCATGCAAAGAACAGGGTTGATCAACATTACACTCTTTTTCTCCCAGAGCACAATTCGAACAGTTGTTTTCACCGATCGCATCCAGAATATTCACTAGGTAGATATCATCTGTCTTTTTATTGAGAGCAAAGCCGCCATTGCGTCCACGCGTGGCCTTAAGGATTCGCGCTTTTGCAAGTTTAGTCAGTAGCATTGTTAGGTATTTGTAAGGAATAAGTGTATCTTCATGTATACGTGTGGCTGAAAAAAGAGCACTGGGCTCTTTTGACATGAAGATGAGGATTCTGAAGGTATACTGGGCTGTTTTACTGAACATAATATCTCGGTCTTAGTTGTGGTTTTTTGGATTTTATCCTAAAACTATTTAGGTATTTGCATAAGTTTACATTCTATATTGTAATTTATAGCTTTATTGAAGGATAATCTAAAGCAATTTTTAGCACACTTGAACTATAATCACGCCTTAGACTTTTTGAAAGCAACTCGGCCTTTGGCTGTTTTTAAAAAGTCTATTATAAAACCCACTCAAGGAACCCATGTGAACTACGAAATTGAAAATATCGAAGAAGCGTGTTCATCCCATAAGATCTCTGCTGAAGAGTATCAAAACATTTTAACTATTTTAGGTCGTAAACCCAATATGGTCGAACTTGGAATCTTCTCGGCTATGTGGTCAGAACACTGTTCGTACAAGTCTTCAAAAGTTCATCTAAGCGGTTTTCCTACTAAGGCGCCATGGGTCATCCAGGGTCCGGGAGAAAATGCCGGTGTCATTGATATCGGTGACGGATACGCAGCGGTATTTAAGATGGAGTCTCACAATCACCCTTCGTTTATTGAACCGTATCAGGGTGCGGCTACCGGTGTTGGCGGTATTATGCGTGATGTCTTTACGATGGGTGCCAGACCTGTTGCAAGTCTGAATTCACTTCGTTTTGGAAATGTCCTGAATGATGACGCTACTTCGGCTCATCAGCGTTTTCTTGTTCGCGGTGTCGTTGAAGGTATCGGCGGATATGGAAACTGTATGGGTGTTCCGACGATCGGCGGTGAAGTGAGTTTTGACGAATGCTATAACGGTAATATCCTGGTGAATGCATTCAACCTGGGTATTGCAAAATCAGATGAGATCTTCTACGGGAAGGCTGAGGGTATCGGAAATCCGGTTATGTATGTGGGTTCAAAAACAGGCCGTGACGGTCTTGGCGGAGCTGTAATGAGTTCGGATTCTTTTACGGAAGAATCAAAATCACTTCGTCCTACAGTTCAGGTGGGTGACCCGTTTACAGAAAAACTGCTTTTGGAAGCCTGTCTGGAACTGTTTAAGACAGACTATGTCGTCGGTATCCAGGATATGGGTGCAGCCGGTCTTACCTCTTCTTCTTTTGAGATGGCAGGGCGTTCGGGTTCAGGTATGATCATGCATCTTGATCAGGTCCCGGCCCGTGAAGAGAACATGACACCGTATGATTTTATGCTTTCAGAGTCTCAAGAACGTATGTTGATCTGCGCAAAAAAGGGTTCTGAACAGGCAATTATTGATATTTTTGAAAAATGGGACCTTGCCGTAGCTGTTATCGGAGAGGTCACGGATACGGGACATATGGAACTGTTTTGGAATGGCGAAAAGTGTGCCGATGTACCGGTAGATCCGGTATCCGAAGAAGCTCCGTGTCTGAATCGTCCTATGAGCGAGCCTAAATATCTTGCTGAAGTCAATAAGATAGACATCACAGATTTTAATGCTGTCACAAACCAAAAAGCCTTTGAAAAACTTATGTCTTCTATGGAAGTAGTCGATAAAGCATGGATCTATGAGCAGTATGACTCAATGGTACAGACAAACACGATCAAAAAAGGCGGGAGTCTTGATGCTTCGGTCATCCGTGTAAAAGAGAACGGCAAGGCATTGGCTATGAGTGCTGACTGTAATGTCCGTCACTGTTTTATCGACCCTAAGGGCGGTGCTGCAGCGGCAGTTATCGAGTCAGGCCGTAATGTCGCAATGACAGGTGCACAGCCTCTTGCCATCACTGACTGTCTGAACTATGGAAATCCTGAGAACCCAGAGGTCATGTGGCAGTTTGCACAGGGTTGTCTTGGTATTAAAGAAGCCTGTGCAGCGCTTAACACACCGGTTATCGGTGGAAACGTCTCTCTTTACAATGAGACAAACGGCATCTCTGTCTTTCCAACACCTTCTATAGCAACTGTAGGTGTGAATGATGATGAGAATAAGGTCCTGCTCAATTCGTTTCAAAAAGAAGGAAACCTGCTTTACATTCTTGGCGAGACCAAATCCGAATTTGGCGGTTCTTTGTACATGAAAGAACTTCATGGCAAAGTCGGCGGTGTGCTTCCTGAGATCGACTATGACAAAGAGTTGAGTCTTTGGAATACGGTCATCAATGCCAATAAAAAAGGTCTTCTTGCTTCGGCAAAAGATTGTTCTTCGGGTGGTCTTGCCCTTGTCATCGGTAAGATGGCGGCAGTAAGTTCACTGGGTGCAAAGGTTAATGTAAGCGTAAACGATGCCAAGGATATCTTCTCTGAGACATTTTCCAGAGCAGTGGTAGAAGTCTCACCGGAAAATGCGCAAGCCTTTGAGGCGATGGCAGAAGGTATCAGCTGTGAGAAGATCGGAACAGTCGGCGGAGATGAAGTGTCTATCAATGATGTCTCTTTGAATATGGCAGAACTAAAAGGCTTATATTTCGATACCTTCAAGAAAGTTATCGAACAAGATATCTAGGCCCTTGTCATTAAAAGCTTTTAGAGCTTTTAATGTGGCGGCATCTTTGACTTTTCTTTTTTTCCCCCTGGTTGTTTTTGCTTTTGTCTGCAATCAAATGTTTTCTATTTATATATTTAGCAGTTTAAGTAAATGTGATTCCCTTCTGGAGGCCTTTGTCAGGGGTTAAAAGTATAAAGTAGATATTGTAGTCGCAAAATAATAAAAAATCGTTATAATATGTTCGATGAAAGATGAGGCAAGAGTTCATCTTTGGGTATGTTACGAGTAATCTCCGCTATAGACCGAAAGACTCCCCGATTTTGATTCCTCTCCATCTGGAGTGTATTTTCCTTTAAGAGGTACTTATATGGCAGAATTGCTAAGCGGAACTGTAAAATGGTTCAATGATGAAAAAGGTTATGGTTTTATCCAACAAAATGATGGCGGAGCAGATGTATTCGTACACTTTCGTCAAGTAAACAGCACAGGTCACGGCCGTGTATCTTTGGCGGATGGTCAAGCGGTAACATACGAACTTGGTGAAGGTCAAAAAGGCCCTCAAGCTGAGAACGTAACAGCAGTATAACACTGCTTTTGTGCAGGCTTCAAGCCTGCACGATCCTCACTATAAAACTTCCTGGTATTTCTACTCTTTACAAATCAAATTTCTACTTTTCCAAAAGAGATCTTCCCAAAAGCAATAGTTCTTCTTCTAACTGATATTTTTTTGCATTGATCTCATTGATATCTTTAAAATCAAAAGCACCGCTGTTGTAGCAGATGACAGAGTTCGTCTTTCCTGAAGTCAAGGCGTCAATCGCGTAAGTGCTGAACTGATAGGCCATCAACCGCTCTCGTACAGTAGGGTTTCCACCGCGCTGAATGTGTCCTAAAATAGTGACGCGGGACTCAAATCCGATCTCTTCTTGAAACCAGTCTGCTATCTCTTGTGAGTTTTTTAATGCTTCGCAGACAATAGCGATAAAATAATTTCGGCCCTCAGCAATCTCTTTGATATATCGTTTTTTTAGACTTTCTAGGGAATAGGGGATCTCAGGGATCAGACACATCTCAGCGCCTGATGTCAGAGCAGATACAAGGGCAAGGTAACCGCAGTCTCTTCCCATGACCTCGATGACAAAGGCCCGTTTGAAGGAGGAGGCAGTATCGCGTATATTGTCTGTTGCCTCTTTGATCACGTTCAAGGCTGTATCGACGCCAAGGCAGTACTGTGTCCCGTTGATGTCATTGTCGATCGTTGAAGGGATACCGCAAAAGGATATACCGTGTTCTTGAAAGAAGATATCGATTCCACGAAAAGAACCGTCACCTCCAAGAATGACCAGTTTGTCTATGCCGTGTTCTTTAAGGTTATCTGCGGCCTTTTGCCTAAACTCTTTTAACTCAAAACGTTTTGAACGGGCCGAAAAGATCTTGGTCCCGCCCCGGTGGATGATCCCTGTGACATCCGCATAGGTGGCTTCTTTTATCTTATTGTCAATCAAGCCTTCATAGCCGCCATAGACAAAATAAGGCGTCAGTCCTTTTTTAAAACTATACTCGACAAAACGTTTAATGGCAGGGTTCATTCCTGAGACATCTCCGCCCGAACATAGAATAGCGATCTTACTCATAAGTTTCCTTTACTTAAAAAAGATGGTCGTGCCGGAGAGCGGAGTCAACCCTTCGTGCGAATATAAAGATGCGCCGCTGATATGCTCAAGCTTGTATCCTGTGCCGTCATTTAAAAGTTGACAGTTTGGATGTTGATAAGGTTTTGTATCCGGTACAGCTGTTTCTTCCATCGTAGGCTTCATATGAGCCTGTTTGGCAGAAAACTTTTGAAAGCTAAAGTCAAGGGGAACCTGACTGGCTCCACCGTAGCCACGTCCTTCTTTATCATCCAGAAAGGCTTTGGGTACGGTGCCCTCGATCAGAGCTATAGATTTTTCCACTTCTATCTTCTCTTGTATGGCACTCTTGTCTTTGGCTTTAAAGACTTCTTGCGTGATGATGACCTTTTCTGTCTGTTCGGGGATCATGTCAAGCTTGAGAGGAATTTGGCTTGCTCCGCCAAAGTAACGTTCAAGACGGCAGGCAGGGGGAATAAGGTAGACCTTGTCAGTATTGACAAGCAGGGTCTGTCTGTAAGTCCGATGCAATCTCTCAAGACTCTGCTCACTTGCATCGTTGGAAATATAGATCAACTCATGTCCACAGAGATAAGCGACAGTAAGAAGGAGTAAAAGAAAGCTTCTCATCGAAAGACATCTTTATCGCTGATCCATAAGATCCATGAACGCTCTTTGATATCACCAACATCAAGAAGCCCGTCATTCTTGAGTTTGTAATACTCATACACGACTGATATTTTCCCCTCGTTTGCCGCATTGATATAGGGCTCGGGAATGATGATCTTATAAGAGCGTGTTCCCGGGCCAATACCGTCTTGATCGGCTTTGTCCAGAGCTAAGACCCCATAAAACTCCTCCTCTTTGTTAGGCAGTTTGATACGTACATGCCGGGCTCCGTGATGAAGGGCAAGCTTATAGGCGGTAGGAAGTTCATTGTCACGCATTTCTAAAGAGTTATAGCGCGTAGAACTTTGAAAAGGAGAGGCAAATGCCCCTTGAAGTCGGAAACTGTTGTCTGCAGCAGTGATGATGATATTGGGGCTGTCTATTATCCCCTGGGCTATTGGCTTGTTGTAGGTGGTAGTCGAACAGCCGGTAAAAAGTAATAGAAACAAAGCAATAGATAACAGTAAACGCATCGGGTTCCTTTTGGCAGATGATATAGTGGTAATTATAGCTTGAAACTTTTGCGCTTTTCTGAAGTTGAATACTCTTTTGAACAGGAAATATCGTATAAAAGTTTTCTTGAAAAACTATCAACTATGTTATGATTGTTTCACAAAAGGGAGGCAGCATGTTATATCATACACATACGATAGCATCGGTTTGTGAACAACTTGATACATCTGACACAGGCCTGAGTGATAAAAGTGCAGCTGAACGTATCAGCCGATATGGTCCCAACACTCTTCCTGAAGCCCAAAGACGTTCCCTTCTTACGATTATCATTGATCAGTTTAAAAGTCCGATCATCTATGTACTTCTTATCGCTGCACTTGTCTCCTTTGTGATCAAAGAGTTTAGTGACGCCTACTTTATACTGGGTGTACTTTTCATCAACACCCTTATAGGTACTAATCAGGAAAACAGTGCCGCTGAACAAGCCAGTTCACTCAAGAAGATCGTAAAGACTTACTGTAATGTCATCCGCAGCGGAATAACCCGGCGTATTGCGAGCTACGATTTGACGATAGGAGACCTGGTCGTGCTGGAATCCGGATCCCAGGTTCCTGCGGATATGCGTCTGATTGAGTCCAATCAGCTGTTTGTCGATGAGTCAATGCTTACGGGTGAGTCCGTGGATGTGCATAAGGATGCCTTGTTTATCAGTGATGATGACAACCTTCCTGTAGCAGACAGGATCAACATGGTGTATGCCGGCTCTTATGTCTCAAAGGGTAGAGCAGAAGGAATCGTGACGGCGGTCGCACTGGAGACGGAGATAGGAAAGATCGCAGAACTGCTTGCGGAAGCATCCCAGCCCAAAGCACCTTTAATCATCCGTATGGAACGTTTCAGCCTTAATATCGCCAAGATTATAGGTATTGTGATCCTTTTTCTAATGATCTTCGGTATATACAGAGAGATGGAACTCAAAGATATATTTTTTCTTGCGGTTGCCCTCGCTGTCTCTTCGATTCCGGAAGGTCTGCCTGTCGCTATTACCGTAGCCCTGAGTGCAGCCAGCAGCAGGATGAGCCGGCGCAACGTTATCGTAAGAGAACTCTCTTCCATAGAAGGTCTGGGTTCATGCACGATGATCGCCAGTGACAAGACAGGGACCCTGACTCAAAATATGCTTAGTGTTACGGCATTTGTTTCCCCAAATAAGGTTTTTCAAGAAGATGACAGTCCATCGAAAGAGATGCTTGTATGTGCAATGCGCTGCAACGAGGCCGTTATCGGTACAGATGAGGAGGAATTGACCTTTCATGGTGATCAGGTTGATATCGCATTGGCACGATATGTCCTGGGAATTGACCCCACGCTGCTGCAGATACGTACAAGTATACCTTTCGTACATCAGCTGCCGTATGAGCCGGCCAACGGATTTGCCCAAAGTGTCTATGAAGAGGCATCCGTATATCATCATTATCTCAAAGGCTCTCCAGAGACTGTTATCGAGCGTTGCAGTATGAATAGTGACGAGAGGGAGGTCGTACGGGCAGATGTCGCCGAATGGGCTTCAAAAGGGTACAGGACGATTGCATTGGCTGTAAAAAACAGCACAGATCCCTCTTTTGATGAACATGATTTTCAGTATCTCGGATTTGCTGCTATCAGTGACCCTTTGCGGCCCGGAGTGGTTGAGGCAGTCAAAACAGCACAAGAAGCCGGTATCGTTATCGCTATGATCACAGGAGACCATCCGAATACAGCCTATTTCATTGCGAAAGAGCTGGGTATTGCGCTTGACAAAGATGAGGTGATGAACGGAACACAGATCGAATATTGGCTCGAGCATGGCGGCGAGCCTAAAGAGATAGCCCATAAAAGAGTCTTTGCCAGAGTCTCGCCTGAGCATAAACAGTCTATTGTCAAAGCCTTCCAGTCCTTGGGAGATTTTGTAGCAGTTACGGGTGACGGTGTGAATGACGCGCCTGCTTTGAAATATGCAAATATCGGGATCGCGATGGGCAAAAGCGGTACGGATGTGGCACGCGAATCAAGCAACCTTATCTTGACAGATGACTCTTTTAGCTCTATTGTCAATGGGATCGAAGAAGGACGTATAGCCTATGACAACATACGCAAAGTCATCCATCTGCTCATTTCGACCGGATTTGCTGAAATTGTTCTGATCATTCTTTCCCTCTTGTTTTTTATACCGATCCCTCTTCTGCCGGTACAACTGCTATGGCTGAACCTGGTTACCAATGGTATCCAAGACGTAGCTTTGGGGCTTGAACGGGGGGAGCCGGATGTACTTAAACGTAAACCCCGTCATCCCAAAGAGCGGATCTTTAATGCTATCATGATACGTCGTGTCATTGTGGGAGGATTATATATGGGTATCTCCGCCTTTGCCGTTTTTTACGCAGTGCTTTCGCTAGGTTACAGCGAATCATCCGCGCGAAACATAACGCTGCTTCTCATGGTACTCTTTGAGAATGCCCATGTCTTTAATTCACGTTCGGAAAAATACTCTATCTTTAGGATAGAACACAGAAACAACTATCTCTTGCTCTTTTCAGTACTAATCACGCAGCTGATCCATATATCATCGCTGTATATTCCTTTTATGCAGAAACTTTTGGATCTGGAACCGGTCTCTTTTCAGGAATGGTCTCTACTAAGTGTAATAGCATTAGGTCTTGTCCTGGTCATGGAAATAGAGAAAAAAGTTTCAAAGACGTCATAGGGAGGGCAGCTGCGTACAGACGGGAAGGAATCCTATCTGCTTACAATCGTTGCGAAAAGTATTCTGCCATATGATCAAGGGTGTCGACCTTCGCATAATCAGCTTCAGGGACCTCTACGCCCAGCTCTTTGTACAGTGCCGTCAGGATCTTCAAAAAATCGAAAGAGTCGACTTCAAGAGAACGCTGGATGTTGGCATCGGGAAGGATATCTTCCTCTTGGATATCCGGTGCGATGTTTAGTATTTCTTTGATGATGCTCTCTCTTATCTGTTCATCTGTCATAACAACTCCTCAGGTTTTTGTAAAAATCGGTTTAGTGTATCAAGAAAGAGGGCTCCTATCCGTCCGTCTGTGGCACGGTGATCCCCGGCAAGTGTCGCCTGCATCACCTTTCGTACGCTCAAGGCATCATTCTCGGCCCAGGGGGCATCGGTGATGCGGCCAAGACCGATGATAGCGACTTGGGGAGGATAGATGACACCATAGACACGTTCGACTCCCAAGTCACCGAGGTTGGTGATGGTGATACTCTGCTGAGTCATTTCGCTGCCGCGCAGTTTGTTCGCACGGGTTCGGGTAATCAGATCGTCAAGTGCCTGCATGGTCTGCTCCAGATTCATCTCTTGTGCATTTAAGAGTGCAGGGGTGAGCAGGCCTCCTTTGCGAAGCGCAATAGCAATACCGGGATTGATACTTCTACTGATAAGATGGTTGTCGTTCTGCCAGTAGCCATTTAGTTCAGGGACCTCTTCAAGTGCACGTACGACAGCGCGGATCAAAAGGGCGGCAGGGAGGATACGTTCTTGGATACTGAGTTTGGCGTTACGTTCTGCCAGCCATGCCAAGGCCGGTGTCATATTTATGGGAATGCTGAGGTAGTAGTGGGGGATCTCGGCATTGGAACGGCTCATCGCCTTGGCGATAGCCTGGCGCATCCCGCTTGGAACAAGTGCTTTCTCTTCCGTCTGAACAGAACTCTCAAGGTCTTTAAGCTGTATTACGCCCTTGGAGTCAGCAGCCACAGAAGCCAGATCTATCCCCATCTCCTGCGCTTTTTTGCGTGCGGCAGGTGAAGCCTTTATCCGCGTTTCAGCAGATACTTTTTCTTGGACAGGTGTTTTTTCTACAGGTGAAGACTCTGCTTGGGTAGCTTCATCTTCTTTCTTGGAGCCGGCTGTTGTCTGCTCAGACAGATTCTTGTCACTTTCATCTTTAGCGCGGATCAGGGCCAAAGGTGTCCCTACTGCACATTCTGTCTCCTCTTCGACGAGGATCTTCTCCACAATGCCGTCTTCAAAGACTTCGATCTCGATGACACCCTTACTGGTCTCGACCTCTGCAATGACCTGTCCTTTGCTCACAGGATCTCCCTCTTTGACAAGCCACTCCATCAAGACAGCAGACTCCATATCTGCACCCAGACTGGGCATTTTAAATTCGCTCATAGTTCCTCCATCAGTTTTCGTGCCATGTCGACGATCTTCTTTGGCTGCGGTATAGCAGCATCTTCGAGATGTTTGGCATAAGGCAAGGGGACCTCTTCTGTACAGACCCTCTGCATAGGTGCATCAAGTTCAAAAAAGGCCTGTTCGTTTATACGGGCCATGATCTCTGCGGAGAGACTGCCTGACCTCCAACCCTCGTCGACGATCATCACTCTGTGGGTCTTTTTCACCGAAGCCATGATCGTCTCATCATCGAGCGGCCTTAGAGACCGCAGGTCGATCACTTCGGCATCGATACCTTCCAAAGCCAAAGTCTCGGCTGCCTCAAGTGCTTTGAAGAGGTTTATACCGTAGGCAAAGATACTGAGGTCTTTTCCCGATCGATGCACTGCTGCCTTTCCTATCGGGAGCGCTTCTGCGGCGGTATCAAGTTCTCCCTTGCTGTTGTACAGCAGAGAGTTCTCAAATATCAGAACCGGATCGGGGTCGGCTAGACCCAAAGCTATCATGTCATAGGCATCCTGTACGGTTGCGGGCGTGAGCACCTTGAGGCCGGGGATGTGGGCAAACCAGCCTTCAAAACTGTGCGAATGCTGAGCTGCAAGCTGTTTGCCTCCTCCGGTTGCCATACGTATGAGAAGAGGGACATTGAACTGTCCTCCGGACATGTGTAAAAGCGTTGCGGCATTGTTCATGATCTGATCTAAGGCGAGAAGGCTGAAATTAGTCGTCATGATCTCTACAATCGGGCGCATTCCGTTCATCGCTGCACCGATTCCCGCACCGGTAAAGGCCGATTCAGACAGGGGTGTGTCGATGATCCGCTGTGGACCGAAGGTCTTTTGAAGTCCCATGCTTACGGCAAAACAGCCGCCGTAACGTCCGACATCCTCTCCCATCATAAAGACCCGTTCATCTTCGTGCATCGCCTTGCGTATTCCTTCTCGAACCGCTTCACGGTAGCTTGTGTTTTCACTCATTGTACTGCCTCCTCAGAGTAGACGAACTTTTCCAGATCGCTGACAGGTTCAAGGGTGCCATTTTCAGCGAATTCTACTGCCTCATCTATGACCGTTTTGACTTCTTCTTCAATCTTGCCAAGATCTATCTTAGTCCACAACTTTTTCTTTTCAAGGATCTTCTGAAAGACGGCAAGGGGATCTTTCTCTTTCCACTCATCGACCTCTGTCTTCTCACGGTAAAGCTCCGCGTCAAACATCGAATGAGCTCTAAAGCGGTAGGTAAGGCATTCGATGAAGACCGGTCCCTTGCCTTCACGTATATCTGTGACAGCTTTTTCGGCAGCTTTGGCCACTTCGATGACATCCATTCCGTCTACTTGCACAGAGGCCATTTTGTATGCTGCCGCTTTTTTGCTTATGTCTGTCTCTGATTCGGTGAGTTCGAGTGCGGTGCCCATCGCATAACGGTTGTTCTCGCAGACAAAGAGTACGGGAAGCTGCCATAATACGGCAAGGTTCAAAGACTCATGAAACTCACCTTCTGCCACAGCTCCGTCACCAAAGAAACATACTGTCACACGTTTTCGCTTCATCATCTTGTCTGCAAGGGCCATGCCCACTGCCAAAGGAAGGGAGCCGGCGACAATAGCGCTGCCTCCGTAAAAACGTGTCGCTGCATCAAAGAGATGCATAGAACCGCCGCGTCCGCGGGAACACCCTTCCAGTTTGCCATACATCTCTGCCATAATACTTTTGGCAGAGACGCCGCGGGCCAGAGCCTGTCCATGTTCACGGTAGGTCGCAAGCACAGCATCTTCCTCGCTCAGCGCATGCATGATGCCTACGGCCACGGCCTCTTCGCCGATATATAGATGCAAAAATCCCCGTATTTTTTCACTGCTGTAAAGTTCTATACTTTTTTCTTCAAACTTTCGGATAAGAAGCATCTGACGGTAAAACTTTTTTGCCAGCTCAATATTCATCTTCATCGCTAACTCCTTTCAATCTTCCAGTGTCGAGATATCACCTTCAGGCAGACCCATCTCTCGTGCTTTAAGTAACCTGCGCATGATCTTTCCACTTCGGGTCTTTGGCAGGTTTTGCTGAAATTCGATCTCTTTGGGGGCTACGGCAGCACCCAGCTTTTTGCGTGAAAATCCAATGAGTTCCCGTTGGAGTTCTTCAGTGGGTTCAAAACCGTCTTTAAGGGATACAAAGGCTTTGACAAGCTGACCGATCAGTGGATCGGGCTTGCCGATAACACCGGCTTCTGCTACAGCCGGGTGTTCCATGAGCGTGCTTTCGACCTCAAAAGGGCCTACCATATGACCTGAGGTCTTGATGATATCATCGCTGCGTCCGACAAACCAAAAGTAGCCGTTCTCATCTTTGTAGGCCAGATCACCGGAGAGGTACCATTCGCCTGCAAAGGATCTTTCATAGCGTTCTTTGTCATGAAGATAGGCACGGAACATCGAAGGCCAGCCAATCTTTATAGCCAGTTCGCCTTCTTTTTTATCCTCGGTTAATTGACTCATAGTGCCGTCTTCGTTTTGGTGGATGATACAGGCTTCGATACCGGGAAGGGGTCTGCCCATTGAACCGGGATAGATGTCCTCAGAAAGAAGATTGGCAATCATTATTCCGCCGGTTTCGGTCTGCCACCAGTTATCGTGGATGGGCATCTTCAGTTTTTCGACACCCCATAGTACAGCTTCTGGATTGAGCGGTTCTCCCACGCTTTGGACCAGGCGCAATCTGGAAAGATCGTAATCTTGAGTTGGCTCGGATTCGATCCGCATCAGGCGTCGAATGGCGGTTGGAGCCGTGTACCAGACGGTGACTTTTTCATCTTGCAAGACACTGTACCAGCGCTTGGCATCAAACTCTGCCTCATCGACGATGTTAGTCACTCCATGCAGCCAGGGTGTGATGATACCGTAGGAGGTCCCTGTGACCCAGCCGGGATCGGCGGTACACCAGTAGATATCATCGGGATGTAAGTCCAGTGCATATTTACCGCTGCTCCAGTGGGTGTAGGCTGCCTTGTGTACATGGACGACACCTTTGGGCATTCCCGTCGTACCGCTGGTAAAATGCAGTACCGACATGTCTTCAATATCGGTAGGTAAAATATCGAAATCATCGGATGCATTCTCCATCAGTGTGGGCAATGAACGTATCATCTCATTTTCATCTTCTTCAGCATCGATCAGCAGGACATATTGAAGTTTAGGAAGCTGTTCAAGAAAAGGACGTACTTTTTTATCAAAGAGTCTTTGCGTCGTCAAGAGGACTTTTGCATCGCCTCGTGTCATGCGCTGGATAATGGGTTCTGGCCCAAACTGGGAAAAAAGAGGGCAGAGTACAGAACGGTTTTTGAGAATCCCTATAGCAGCGATATACAGTTCGGGAAGACGTGTACACAGTGTAAAGATACGATCCTCTTTTTCGAGTCCGAGTGTCTGAAGTACATTGGCAAATCGTGAGCTCTCTTTTTTCATCTCATGAAAAGAGAAGATTTTTCTTTCACCATTTTGGCCCAGCCAGATCAGAGCAGCTTTGTCGGCCAAGGAACCGTTGGCATGACGATCGATAGCCTCATGGGCGATATTGAATCCTCCGCCCGGCAAACCTTCGAAGACTTCGGCTACTTTTTCCCAGCTAAAGTCTTTATATTCCTGAAGATAATCGTTCAGGTTAGGTTGTAATAAAAAATCTTCCTTCTTTTTTTTGATAGGTTTGATCTGCATAGTCCATCCTTTAAAAAGTCTGTGTTATGTCTTAAGGTTAAATCAATGATAACATATTATATAATGAAAAATGATATGATGAATGTTTTTAGAAGGTGATCAGCTCTATATTAGTGCAGTGGCAGAGGAGGTAGAAGAGGTCATGATTCTTTCAAAAGAATGGCGGTTTATCGATACGGGTATTGCTTCTGCTGCGTGGAATATGGCGGTTGATGAAGCACTGCTAGAGAACTTTAAAGAGGATGACCTTCCGATACTTCGCCTTTGCCAGTGGGAACCGGCTTTGAGCCTTGGAAGGTTCTCCAAGCCATATAAAAGTCTTGATGCACAAAAATTGCAAAGTCAAGAGCTCCCTTTAGTCCGTCGAATGACAGGCGGCGGAGTGTTGGTACATTCAGGAGATCTTTCATATACCTTGCTTTTGCCCCGTAAGTTGATGAATAACACAGGGGTAAAAGAGAGTTACCGCTATCTCTGCCGATTTCTTCTACTTTTGTATGAGAAACTTGGATACAGAGCAGCTTTTGCCGGTGATCTGAGTCTGGACTTAAAAGGCTCAGATGTCTGTCTGGCGGGAAATGAAGCCTATGATATTATGATCGGTAACAAAAAGATGGGCGGGAATGCTCAACGTTATACCCGTCAGGTACTTTTTCAACACGGCAGCATACCTATAGAGATGGACAAGATGCGTTTTGAGGATCTCTTTCTTGGTGACTCCGGTCTGCAGAGTGCAACCAGCTTAAGAGAGTTGGGCTCTTTGATAGAGTATAAGGCACTTGTGCGCTTAATAGGTGAAACATTTAAGGAAGCCTATGGGGCAAGGATGATCCCTGATACCTTGAGCGTTTATGAAGAACAAAGAGGCCGAGAACTTTTAGCAGATAAATACACTCAGCAAAGGTGGACTGTCGATGCAGAACAGAATGTCAGCTAAGCCTGAGTGGCTTCGGAAAAAGATCAGGATGAGTGCACATCAGGAGATGGATTCTCTGATGGAAAAAGGACGTCTTTATACTGTTTGCGAAGAGGCGATGTGTCCTAATATAACGGAGTGTTTTAGACATAAACAGGCAACATTTATGATTCTGGGAAACATCTGTACCCGTGCATGTACCTTCTGTGCAGTGACGAAAGGCCGGCCGATGGGACTGGACCCGGATGAACCTGAGAATGTAGCCAAAGCGGTCAGGGAATTGGGACTTCGTCATGTGGTGATTACCAGTACTACACGCGATGATTTAGCAGACGGCGGAGCCGAACATTTTTGCAAGACGGTATCGGCAATAAAAGCGATGGATGAGAGTATCACCGTTGAACTGCTGATACCTGATATGCAAGAAGACAAAGAAGCTCTTTTACAGATAGCAAAAAGCGGTGCGGAGATCATCGGGCATAACCTTGAAACGGTTCCGCGTCTGTATGCTGTACGAAAAGGTGCTCAGTATGACCGCTCACTCAGGGTACTCAAGTCACTTGCGCAATACAATCCTACTATTTCGACAAAAAGCGGGATCATGCTGGGTTTGGGTGAAAAGCAGGCAGAGGTAGAGATGCTGATGCATGATCTTTTGGAGGCTGGCTGTTCCTATCTCAGCATCGGCCAGTATCTTTCTCCTTCATCCTTGCATGCAAAAGTCATAGAGTATGTCAAACCGGAGATATTTGATCGCTACCGCGACCTTGGTCTGAAGATGGGGTTTAGGTTTATTAAAAGTTCACCCTATACACGCAGCAGTTATATGGCACATGAATATTTGGAGGCAAAATGAAGCAGTATGAAACAGTGGTGATCGGGGCAGGCCCGGGAGGTTATGAATCAGCTCTGGAATTGGCCCGATCGGGTATGAAAGTCCTGCTTGTAGATCGAAATAAGGAACGCATA
>JBFEYG010000024.1:0-15742 GCA_041562275.1 Sulfurimonadaceae bacterium
ACCACTTCCACACAATGGTTGTCGCGCACCAAAACGTCGTAGAGTTTAAGGGAGTTACTGATGGCAAGATATAGAGGTCCAGTAGAAAAAATCGAAAGAAGATTCGGTGTTAGCCTTAACCTTAAGGGTGAACGTCGCCTTGCAGGAAAATCTGCACTAGAAAAGCGTCCATTTGCACCTGGTCAACACGGTCAGCGTCGTAAAAAAGTTTCAGAATATGGTCTGCAACTAAACGAAAAGCAAAAAGCAAAATTCATGTATGGTGTTTCTGAGAAGCAGCTACGTGGTCTTTTTGCAGAAGCTAAACGTCGTACAGGAAATACAGGTACAAACCTTGTAATGCTTCTTGAGCAGCGTCTAGATAACGTAGTTTACAGAATGGGATTTGCATCGACTCGTCGTTTCGCTCGCCAATTCGTAAACCACGGTCACATCCTTGTAGATGGTAAACGTGTTGATATCCCTTCTTACCGTGTTAAACCGGGACAGAAAGTAGAAGTACGTGAATCAAGCAAAGCAAATACACAAGTTGTACGTGCATTAGAATTAACTAACCAGACTGGTATGGCAGAATGGGTAGATGTTGAAGCTGAAAAAGTCTTCGGTATCTTTACTCGTCTTCCAGAACGTGAAGAAGTAGTTATTCCAGTTGAAGAACGTTTAATCGTAGAACTATTCTCGAAATAAGTAAAAGGGCGTAAATGAAAAAGATCAAGACTTCACCGTTATTGCCACAAGAGTTTGTCGTTGAGAAGATCAGCGACAATGAAGCTAATATCATTGCTTACCCGTTTGAGGTAGGTTATGCAGTTTCTCTTGCTCACCCACTTCGTCGTTTCCTTCTAAGCAGCTCTCAGGGGTATGCTCCGGTAGCGATCAAAGTTGAAGGTGCTAAACATGAATTTGATAGTATCCGTGGTATGCTTGAAGATATCTCTGAATTTATTATCAACTTGAAGTCAATTCGTTTCAAGTTGAAAAATGACGAGACAAGCGCTGAAGTAACCTACACTTTTACTGGTCCAAAAGAGATCACAGGTGCTGATCTTGTAAATGACCAGGTAGAGATCGTTACTCCGGAATCATTCTTGGCAACACTTAATGAAGATGCGACATTAACATTTACCCTTAAAATCTATCAAGGTATCGGATATGTTCCTAGTGAAGACATCCGTGATGAACTTGAAGATGGATATATTCCATTAGATGCGTACTTTACACCGGTACGTAAAGCTACATATGATATCGATAACGTTTTGGTTGAAGACAACCCTAACTTTGAAAAAGTGATCATGAACATCGTGACTGACGGACAAATTGGTCCGGTTGATGCATTTAAAAATGCACTTGAAGTCATGTATGCTCAAATGGCAGTTTTCAATTCAGAGATCTCTGTAGCAGCACCGACAACGGTTGAACGTGTTGATGAGACACCGGAAATCAAAAAACTTATGGGTCGTATCGAAGACTTAGGTCTGAGTGCACGTAGTTTTAACTGTTTAGATCGTTCATCAGTGAAATACATTGGTGAGATCGTTATGATGAGCGAAGCTGATCTTAAAAACGTTAAAAACCTTGGTAAAAAATCATATGAAGAGATCGTAGATAAGATCATTGAGTATGGATTTAGCGTAGGTGCTGATCTTTCGGATGAAGTGGTTAGTGCAGTTAAAAAGAAAATCGAAGCTGAATAAATAAAAAGGATTCACGATGAGACACCGTCATGGATATAGAAAATTAGGCAGAACTAGCTCACACAGAGCTGCTTTGCTTAAGAACCTTACAATTGCTCTAATCGAGAATGGTAAGATAGAGACAACAGTTCCTAAGGCGAAAGAACTTCGCTCTTATGCAGAAAAGCTTGTTACTGTTGCACGTACTGGTGAAGCTAACGCGCACCGTGAAGTATTTGCTGCACTACAAAGCAAAGAAGCTACTAAAAAACTTCTTAATGAAATCGCTCCTGCTTACAAAGAGCGTAACGGTGGATATACTCGTATTACACGTACACGTATTCGTCGTGGTGATGCTACTACTATGGCATTCATCGAATTCGTTTAGTAGTAATCCTACTAGACACTCCTTTGAGGGTTCTACCCCTCATATCCTTCACAACACTTTTTTTACAGAACAATACAGGTACTTGCAATGAACACTAAATTGGCTTTTGGAACATATAGAACTGGTTTGGACGACCCTGAGCATGAAGCAGCATTAACTCTGGCACTCAAAGAGGGTATTAGACTTATTGATACTTCGACAAACTATATGAATGGTGATGCTGAGCGTCTTATTGCCAAGGTCCTCGAAGAACTCTATGGCGGCCATAAACCAGATGACCTGGAGATCGTATCCAAGTGCGGATATATACAAGGCTCCTTGCTGGATGAGATGAAAAAATCTTCCGATGAGATGCTGGAATCACTTGATGTCGTCAAGTACAGCGAGAGCTGTTATCATTCGATTCATCCCGGGTTTATCAAGGCGGAATTGACGAAGTCACTCGAAAGACTCAATCTTTCTCAAATCGACTGTTACCTGCTTCATAACCCCGAATATTACCTGATGGCTGAGATCAAAGATGAAAGCAAAAGGGCAGATGCTCAGATGATCATACTGGATCGTATACTGGATGCTTTTATGCAACTGGAGAGAGAGGTCAAAGAAGGCCGTATAGCTTCCTATGGCATCAGTTCAAATGCCTTTGCACTCTTGCCGTCTCATGTCTATTTTCTGCCTTATTATGACTTGATCGCCTTGGCTACGAAGGCTGCTTATGAAGTGGGGAATGATCAGCACCATTTCACGACGCTGCAGATGCCTATAAACCTTCTTGAGAGGGATGGACTGGAGTGCGCTGCATGGGCCAAGAAAAATGGCCTGAGAGTGCTTGCAAATCGCCCTTTGAACGCGACAAAAGATAATTTGATGTTTCGCCTCGCAACAGAGAAAGAACCGGGCGGATATTTCGGTGAATTGAACGAGCTATTGGGCTTTTTGGAGGAGATGAACAACGAGTCGATCTTCAACCTGATAGGAGAATTGGATAACTATAAACACCGTTTCGGCTGGGTGGGTGAATATCAAGATTTTCTTATGTCGAAGGTCATTCCTCATATACGGCAGGAGTTGATGCGTATTGAAGATGATTACACACGAGAAAACCTCACAAAGCTTCTGATGGACTTCTTTCTCGTCTATGAGGATATGGTCAGGTTCGAGTGTTCCAAGCAGACCAAAAGTATGTTGGAATACGAGGGTTACGAGATCAACGACACTATAGAGAAGACGGCGCTTCATGATCTGATCGATAATGCCGATATAGATTATATCCTCGTTGGCATGCGAAAAGTCAAATATGTCAACGCGTTACTTGACGTTTAACTGCAAAAAGATAGAGTTTTTTTATATGAAAGCTTTCTGAGCTTTCGTAACTGCTTAGGGGATTTATGGCTTATTAAGTGGAATTTGAATATTTTATCATTACAATTTACTAAGGATAAACATGATCCCTTTTACAGACGAAGAACTTATGAACCCGGTGACAAATGTCATTGATAAGGTTCGCCCTTCAATCGCTTTGGACGGTGGAGATATTACATTGGTCGCTGTCAAGAACGGTTCGGTCTATGTTCAGCTTTCCGGAGCATGTGTAGGCTGTGCCAGCAGTGGTAGCACGCTAAAATATGGCGTTGAACGCCAACTTCGTATGGATATCCACCCGGAGTTAACAGTAGTAAACGTACCGATCGGTATGGAAACAAAGATAGACGAACTATAAAACGAGAATATGTTGAAGGTATTTCACATCAGATTTAAATCAAGAAATACCGAAGAAGGAGAGAATATGAGAAATTTTAACCAAAACAAAACCCTTCAAACAGCAAATGATAATTTTTCAAAACAAGAGTATGCGAAAGCACTCTTGGATTATGCCTTAGTGCTTAAGGCAGACCCTGAAAACAAGGAAGCTTATAACGGCGCTATACTTGCTGAAATGGCAATGAGCGGAGAGGAAGCAGCTTCAGCACTGTTTGATTATTATGCCGTCTTGCGAAAAGAAGACAAAGAAGATGCGGATGAGATCATGAACGAGATCATAGCGAGTCTGGACGGCACGATGGAGACATTGAGTGAGCTTTTTGAGATACCGCTCAATGAAAAACTTGAGAGCGAAGACGGTATCTTGTATAAAGACTTCAGAAAACTGGTTGATGAAAGCGGTGATTTTAAAAACACATTTGAGAACATCATGTTCTCAACGCGCGTGATCATCACAGCCAAAGATGATTTTATAGACTTTTTAGACCTTCTGCTTCATAATGATTTCAAAGAGATGGGGCTTAGCTATTTAGAGACAGCCTTGAAGACGTATCCAAATGATATAAAACTACGAAAGCTCTTGGATGAGCTGCAATAAAAAGCAGAAACTTGAAAATTAAACTTCCCGATACCCCGTATGAGTTTGTGAGCGAAAACTCACAAGAGTGTGACAGTTCAACTGCTTTTGTCCTTACGACACAAAATGAAAAGTACCTTGAAGATGCCAAGCGAAACGGTGCGCACTCAATAATCAAAGCAGAGGATATCGCCCCTTTGTTTGGTGTGAATCATATCAAGATCATCGGTATAACCGGGACCAACGGCAAGACAACGACAGCGGCAGCAATCTACTCTATACTGCTTGACCTTGGACATAAGGTCGCCATGCAGGGAACACGCGGTTTTTACCTCAATGACGAGGTTGCCGAAGGAAAGAGTCTGACGACACCTTCTGTACTAAACACCTACAAGCATATCTATCAGGCGGCATCGGCCGGATGCGAATACTTTGTCATGGAAGTCAGCTCTCATGCGATCGTGCAGAAGCGTATTGAAGGGATCCCTTTTGCCTTGAAGATATTGACAAACATCACTCAGGATCATTTGGATTTTCATAATGGACTTGAAGAGTATATCGCTGTCAAAAACAGCTTCTTTGCCGATGAAAGCCTTAAGCTCATCAACAAAGATGAGGCACGCGCAGAGTTTAACTATAAAAATGCCAACTCCTACGGCATAGAAAACCCTGCGACCTACCGGATCATCGCGTATTCGATGAATGACGGGATCTCTGCCGTGATGCAGAACTTCCAAAACACGGAGACTTTTTCAACGGAGTTGTACGGCTTTTTTAATCTGTACAATATGACAGCGGCTGTTGCGGCTGTTCATCTCTTGACGGATCATACGATACCGGAGATCGCCGAAGTGACCGAAAACTTCGCCGGCGTAAGCGGACGCATGGAGAGAGTAAGCGAAAAACCCTTGGTCATCGTTGACTTTGCCCACACGCCTGACGGAATGCAGCAGATACTCAACTCTCTAAAAGAAAAAGAACTTCTAGTCGTATTTGGTGCGGGCGGTGATCGTGATAAAAGCAAGCGTCCGATGATGGGACGAATCGCATCGAGTTATGCCAAAAAAGTCTATGTGACCAGTGACAATCCCCGTACTGAAGACCCGGATGCGATCATTGAAGATATCGTAGCAGGCGTAAGCGAGAAGCATAAGCTCTATATCAACCCCAATCGCAAAGAAGCGATAGCACAGGCCTTGAAAGACCAGAGTAAAGACGAAGTCCTGCTGATCCTGGGCAAGGGTGACGAGAACTATCAGATCATCTATGACAAGAAGTTCCCGTTCGATGACCGAGAAGTCGTACGGGAGCTTTTGGCTCAAAAAGAGAGTTAGACCTTCTATTTTACTCTTTTGACATCTTCGTTTTATTTATCTCATCGACTATTTTCGTCACACACATATCCGAAGTCACATTCAAAGCTGTACGCGCCATATCCAAGATCCGATCAACCGCAACGATCAATGCCAGATATTCTATAGGCAGTCCTATTTGCTGCAAGATGACGACCATCATGACCAGTGATGCCGAGGGCAGGGCTGCAACTCCGACACTTAAGGCCACAACTGTGATCCCCAGAAGAAGTTGATCGCCCAGAGTCAGTACGGTGCCTGAAAGGTTGGCGATATACAGGACCGCAATACTCAGATAGGCAGCCGTTCCGTCCATAGATACCGTCGCACCCAGAGGAAGGACAAAAGCTGCACTATCTTTGTTGACGCCTCCCTTGGTTTGGGCGACCTTCATACTTACAGGCAGGGTGGCCGCACTCGATGCGGTAGAAAATGCCATCAAGGGGACCTCTTTGATCGCATAGAGATAGCGGTAGGGGTTTATCTTTGCAAAGGTCGCGACGACGGCAGGAAGGGTGAACAACCCATGGACTGCCAACACAAGCAAAACAAGCAGAATATACTTCCACAGACCCAGTATGACATCAATCCCCTGTTCAGCGACAATATAGCTGATCAGTGAAAATACACCCAGGGGTGTCAATGCGACGATCCATTCCGCGATCTTGAGCATAGCACTGCTTATGGCTGTAAAAAAGTCGAGCATAGAACTTTGGTGCTCCTGTTTTAGATAGAGACTGGCAATACTTAAGAAGATGGCAAAGACGATGACTTGCATCATATTTCCGCCTGAGAGTGCAAAAAAGATATTGGTAGGGATAAAGCTCAGCAGCATCGTATCCAAAGAGAAGGGGGCGACACTATCCGCTTTGCTATAGACAAGTCCTTGAGAAGATACAGCTTCACCTATTGGGAAGATGTTGATAGCAATAATAGCCAACAGGACAGCCAAGGCAGTCGTGATCAGGTAAAGCCCGATCGTCTTCAGTCCTATCCTTTTAAGCTGTTCAAGGGAGCCCAGACCGGCTATGGCCACATAGATAGAAGCAAAGACCAAGGGTACAACCAGCATCTTGAGTAAACTGACAAATGCCTTGCCGAGGACCTCTTGTTTTAGTGCATACTCGGGTAAAACAATACCGAAGATGATACCAAAGATGATACCCAGGACAACGAGGGTATTGGAAGTGAGATAGTCTTTAAATCGTATGGCCATTATGATAACGCTCCCTTGTAGCAGACTTCGGACGGCAAGGGTTTCCATCCGCAGTCTAATGTCAAAAAGTATAGCGGTATTCGCTTTAACACGCTTGAAGGCACGGGCATTTTTAGCTTCTTCTAACGCAAGTCTCGGCACAATAGTAGGAGTTATGACAAAAAGGTCAAGCATGCAGGATGAAGTTTTACAGCAGAGTAAAAAGATAGGGTTGGCTTTATTGCTGGGGATGATCGCCTTTGGCAGTATGATCACCTTTTTTACACTGCAACAGTCATTTTTAGTGGCTTGTATCGTTCTTATGGTGACCTTGTGGACAAACGAAGGTCTGCCCCTTGCCGTGGTCTCTCTTCTGCCGATTGTCCTCTTTCCTTCCGCTGATATCCTCTCCACCAAAGCGGTCACGGCTAATTATGCAAACCCGATCATATATCTTTTTTTAGGGGGGTTTTTACTTGCTATCGCTGTGGAAAAGACAGGACTGCACAAGTGGATAGCAAATAAGATGCTGGCTCTTTTTCCTAAAAGTGCACGGGGGATCATCTTTGCATTGATCATTACCTCGGGACTGTTGAGTTCTGTTCTGTCGAATACGACGACAACGCTGCTTCTTCTGCCTATAGCACTTTTTTTGACCGATACCGTCAAGCTTAAATTGCGGTTTGCCTTGGCTATCGCTTACGGAGCGAGTATAGGGGGTATTTTGACCCCTATCGGGACACCGCCAAACCTTATCCTCTTGGGACTGATGCAGGATATGGGACTGGAGCCTATCGCTTTTGTCCAGTGGATGTGGATGGTAGCCCCACTGGTCTTGGCGATGTTCCTAGTTGCCGGCTTCATTCTTAGTCTGGGACTGAATGATATTCATATTGAAATGGACGCATCGATCCCTCCTTTAAGCAAGCGACAGAAAAAAGTGCTCTTTGTATTGTTCGGATTGATCCTCATGCTGTTCATCAATGCTCCGATCCGACCTTATTACGAAGGCCTGGGTCTGAGTGAAGCCGGCATTTTGCTGAGTGCCGGACTGCTCCTGTTCGCTCCGCCTTTTAGTATACTTGACTGGATGGAAGACAAGAACAATATCCCTTATCGTATCATGTTCCTTTTCGGAGCGGGTTTTGCTATAGCAGATGCTTTTACGCAGACGGGAATGGCGAAAGAGATCGCCACGCACCTGATAAGTGTGGCCACGCTTCCGATGGTCGTCTTTATGCTGATCGTAGCGGCTATGGTGACCTTTACGACAGAAGTGACGAGCAATACCGCCTTGATCTCGATCATGCTGCCGATACTCTATGCAGTGGCTGTGGAAACGGGACTGGACACAAGACTGTTTATGATGGTCGCAACGGTATGTGCTTCGTATGCCTTTATGCTGCCTATTGCAACACCACCCAATGCGATCGCTATGAGCACAGGCGTGGTCAATGTCAAGACGATGGCGGCCTACGGGGTCATCTTCAATATCGTCGGGATTCTACTTGTTGTCGCTATAGCACAGCTGTTATGGAAGAATGTGCTTTAGCCTAGAAACGCTTTGGCTTCTTTGAAGATATCTTCGGTGGATAATAGTCTTCGGCTAGGAAATTGGGTACGGTTAAAGGTCTGCTGACGTTTGGCAAGCTGGGCCGTATGGGTGATGATCTGCTCTTTCATCTCTTCTTTTGATACCCTTCCGTCGAGATAGTCGAATACTTCGATGATACCTATCGCTTTTAAGGCATTGGGAAGGCGGGAATATCTGTATTCCAAGTCACAGACTTCATCGATCAGACCCATCTCTACCATCTTTTGTGTTCTGAGTTTGATCCGTTCTTTGAGATACTCCCTGCTGACATCTATCTCATAGATAGGAAGTTCTTCGATGATGGGCTGAGGCGGGAACTTCTCAAAATATCCGGTCGGCGGCATCTTCGTCTCTATGTAGATAAGAAGCATCTTCTCGATACGGTACCGGTCGCTTGGATCGATTCCCGTCATGTACAGCGGATCGACTTTTTGCAAAAGCGCATAGGCGGCAGGAAGGTCTTGCAGCAGTTCTTGTACGGTCTGTTTCGTCTCGTCGGAGAAGTCGGGAATAGGAGAAAGTCCCTGCAGGAGTGTACGAAGATAAAAACTGCTCCCCCCGACGATGATAAGGTTTTTATCCTGCTCTTCACAGCTCTTTTTTAAGCTTTTGTAGATGTCAGTATAGGTGCCGACGGAAAAATCATGATCGGGAGTGATAAGGTCGATGCCGTGATGTTTGACAAGCGCCAGCTCCTCTTTGGACGGTTTGGCGGAGGCGATATCTATCTCTTTGTAGAGCGCGAGTGAATCGAGAGAGAGTATATAGGCATTGTGTTCCAGAGCAAGTCTGATGGCCAGATCACTTTTACCTGAGGCAGTAGGTCCGATAAGGGCGAGTTCTTTCATTTACGTATTGTAGCATAGCAATCAGGGGAAGGGTGGCCGTATATATGCAGAAAGGTTAAATCTAAATGCAGGTATCAAAAAATGTTATTTAAGGTTTTAGATTATATACTCTAACCATTAAAAAAAATCACAAAGAGATAAGGGCTCAAATGATAGAAGATCAAAACGAAGTCGACGCATTCAAAGAACGTTCACGCGCACGCGAAGAACAAAGTGCAGGAAGCGGATCGGACAGTGAGTATGAAGCAAAGATGTTAGAGGCCTTTGTAGCGAAACCTGATAAACCCGAAAAAGGGCTTTGGTATGCCAACGCCTTTTCCAAATATGATGTCAACGGTGTGGATGCGATGCGATGGAACTGGTCATGGTGGGCTTTTTTCGGCGGTATCTGGTTCTTGATCTACCGTAAGGCCTATGCTGCGGCGGGCGGACTGTTCTTGATCTCCATAGCAGCAGCATTTATTCCGTTTGCCGGTCTTGTTATCTGGGTGCTCTCGGGCGGATATTCGACGTATTTTGTCTATAAGACCTACAAAGCCAAGAAGCTTCAGATCGAAGCCGCTGAGGGAGATGAAAATCGACGTATAGAGATGATGCAGGAGCTTGGCGGGTACAACCAATGGGTTGTTGTTCTGGCGATCGTACTTAATGTTCTTGTCCTTGTTGGAGTCTTTATGGCGATAGCAGCAGGGATAAATGCAGATTCGGCTAGCTATCAAGGATATTGATGCAAAACAAGTACGAAGAGATCGGTGATTATGACTACAGGATGATCGAAGCCTACATCGACAAGCCTGAAGTAACGGACTGGTACGTGAATGCCTTCAAAAAGTTCAATATCAACGGTATCGATGTGATGCGATGGCAGTGGTCATGGTGGGCTTTTTTCGGTTCGGTCTTTTATCTTCTGTATAGAAAATCGTATCTGGCTGCCGGGATTTTGTTCTTGTTGACGCTTGTCATCGGATTTATTCCTTTTGGAGGTCTGATATTATGGGTCTTGACCGGTGGATACGCTCCCTACTTCGTCTATAAGACTTACAAAGACAAGCGGCTTGAAGTCGAAGCGCAGATCCAGGATGAGCAGAAACGCATAGAGACGATGCGTCTTGTAGGCGGCTATAACGAGTGGGCTATTTGGATCGCTGTCGTCATCCATATCATGATGTGGGCGGCATTCTTCTCGATGATGGGTCTCTTCTTAACGGCGCTTGGTGTAGCAGCCACCAGTTAGTGATGCGCACTTTCACTCTTCTTTTATCTGCAGCCTTTTTCTTTCAAGGCTGTACCTCTATGTTTTTTTATCCCGACCGCGTGACTTACCGCACTCCCGAGTTCTACCAGCTTCAATATGATGAGGTCTATTTTGATTCTAAGGACAGTACACGTCTGCATGCCTGGCATATCTATCCGCATGCATCCTCAAAACAAGCCAAGGCGGTCTACGAAGGAGATGTTTCTTCAAAAGGACTGATCTTTATCGCACACGGAAATGCCCAAAACCTCTCTTCGCATTTTGTCTCATGGGTCTGGCTTGTGGAAGAAGGATATGAGCTTTTTATCTTTGATTATCGCGGTTACGGCAAGTCAGAAGGTGAGAGTGGGTTAAAAGGCAGCATTGAGGACACAAAAGCCGCCTTGGATTATCTCCAGGAACACTATAAGAAGGATTATTTTGTCTGTGGACAGTCCTTGGGAGGCACACTCCTTCTAAATGCGCTGGCCCAGAGGGACAACGCGAGGATAAAAGCGGTTGTAATCGACTCGACTTTCAGAGGATTTGCAGATATTGCCAGTGATAAGATGGATCAGGCGTGGCTAAGCTGGCCTTTTCAATGGATACCGTATCTGAGTATGAGCCGTGATCATGATGCGATGGACAGGGTGCCACAGATAAGTCGTCCGCTTCTGTTTCTGCACGGTTCTTTGGACAGAGTCGTCTCGCCAAATAACTCCTGGCAGCTTTTTGATGCAGCATCACGACCCAGAGAATTTTGGCTAGTAAAAGGTTCGGAGCACACCCAGGCCTTGGAGAATGAAAACGTCCGCAAAGATTTCCTCGAGTTTCTTAAGAAAGAGGCGAATCATTACGATAATCTTTATTCCCGAATGCGGATCTACGAGTAGCCTTATCCCCTGACTCTTGCTGTTTGTTCATAACACAAAAACTAATATTCCGAAACGATTTTTACACGATGTTTTGGATAGTATTCGTCTTAACAAAATATCGACATTTATTTCTTGACGGTTAATCTTTTTATGTGATGATATGAGTAACAGAGGAAAAACAATGCTAAAACTATTAAAGATCACAAGGCCCAAGACAGAAGCTCTGAGCGAAGAGATCGTCGCAGTGCCTGAAGAACAATTTGCAGAAGCAAGCTTGCCCGCTATCAGTCTTTTTATCTCGCTTGAACAACTTACACAGTTAAAAGTTAGAGATGATGAGAGAGAAGAACAGGCGAAGTTCTTTTTGAAGGAGAAGAACACAGAAGTGGCAGAGTCGAGTGTGTATAAAACCTTTGCAGAAAGGTTCGAGAAATCATTTGCGAAACTTGGCAATGCGAATCAACAGTGTCCGCATTGCAGACGCGAATACACATCCATGCCTGTCGAGATGAAAAAATGTCTGGGTTGCTCTAAGGCATTTTTCAAGACAAAACGCCCGCAAGACGGATTGACAGTCCTTGTTCGCGAGGAGAACAGAGAGTTGATCACCCTGCAGTGGGAAAACATCAAGAAGGCCGAAATGATCGAGAATATCGATGAGGGAGCGCTTGAGAAGATCCGTGTAAAACTGGAAGATAAGCATGGAAGCAGGTTTACCCTGTATGATGCACATTTTGTACTGATCAAGCAGCATGTAGCCAAGGCTCTGGTCTCCGGACGGTTTCGTCTATATAGCTCTTTGATTTACTATATGGCGGAGTATGACAGGTATAAAAAAGATTTTACACAAGCCCTGAGCTATTACTTCTATCTTTATTATCTACAGTTCAACGGTGCGTCCAATTCGATTGTATTTGGCGATAAGGTCAGTGTGAACAAGCGTACGCTCAGACGAATAGCAGACTTGTTGAAGATGGCGCAGTTGATGACGACAGAATGTAAAGATATCTTTGTGCATTCGATTGAACAACTAAGTGTCTTTGAATGTGAAAACCTTCCTTATACGATAGAGGAGACCTATGAGCACCTTGTCAATACCTTTGAAAGAGTAGAAGGCAGAGAGGTCATTGAGATCATAGAAGAAAGAGCCAAGCCAAAGTCTTTTAGACTGCAGCGATGATTGACGTTTTTTAAAGTCTAAGTTGGCTACTATTTGTAAAAAATAGGAACAACTGTTTGCATAGATTTTTGACTTCACTTAAAAACTTTAATGAGCTGGTCATGTTCCAGCACTCAATCTTTTCCCTTCCTTTTATCTTTATCGCAATGATCGTCTCGGCAGATGGCTGGTTCGGCTGGTATCTTTTGTTTATGGGTGCATTGGCAGCAGTCACCGCGCGCAATTTTGCTATGGGGTTAAACCGTTATGCCGATAGACATATCGATATCAAGAACCCGCGTACGGCAGGCCGGCCGAGTGTTGACGGTCGTATATCTGCGACTGCAATCCTGCTTTTCACCCTTATGAATGCTGCCGGGTTTGTGGCAGTCGCGTACTTTATAAACGACTTGGCTTTTTATCTTTCGGTACCTATTCTGGCTATCTTGGGTTCATACTCCTACTTTAAACGGTTTTCTGCTCTGGCACATATCATCTTGGGAGTCTCCCTGGGTCTTGCCCCGATCGCTGGTGTCGTTGCTGTAGAAGCTGCTATTCCCCTGTGGTCTGTCTATCTGAGCATGGGTGTGCTGTTCTGGGTGGCGGGATTTGATCTTCTTTATTCGCTTCAGGACATCGAGTTTGATCAGGATGAGGGGCTGCATTCTATACCTTCGCGTTTCGGAGCGAAGAACACATTCAAGATCGCCCAGCTCTTTCATCTGCTGACTATTGTCTTTTGGTATTTGTTCGTCATACAGGCGCAACTGGGATTTTTTGCCTATCTTGCGGTGGTCTTTTCGGCACTTATGCTGGCGTATGAACACTATCTTGTCAATAAAGATTTCACCAAGATCGATCGGGCTTTTTTTACCATTAATGGATATTTAGGTATCATATTTATAATTTTAATCATTATTGAAAAGGCAAGTCTCTGATGCAAACCCCACGTTTGGTAAAAGCACCAATCTCCATCGTCTATGATGTCGCCGATGATGAGGTGCATGAACGCGAATATCATATGCTTAGTGAGGCCGATGATGATGCTATAGGCCAGTGGCTTAAACTGGCCAAGGCCAAAGGTGAGACAGGCGACAGTGATCCTATCGCCCTTAAGCTTCTCGTCGAACTGCATAGAAAAGTGGATAACCTTGAACGTCTGATCAAAAATGAGAAACCAAGCCGTATCGGCCTGAGTTCCTCCGGTGAGATCGAGAGTATAGGTTTTGGGTATTTTAAGCTGGAAAACGAAGACCTTGAAGCCTCGAAACGTTACTATGGACGTATTACGATGCCGACCTATCCCCAGCGTGAGATAGGTGTTTTCTTTACGGCTATAGACACGTCTTTGGCCAAGCTTGAGAAGATACATGACAGAGATGAAAAAGAGTGGGGTGCTTATGTGACGGCACGTGAGAGGGTTATGATCCGTGAGTTAAAGGGTAATGAATGAACACAGAAATAATCCTGATCGCCTTTGGCGTCATTTTGTTTATCGTGATGGTCTATAGCTATATGCGCGATGGCGAGAATTCCCGTCAGATCCGTTTTTTGGCCAATACGATGGACAACTTCAACAAACAACTTTTTACCCTGGAGCGAAAAGTTGAAAAAATCGAACTCACTCTTTTGGAAGGTATGCCCAAGACAAACACCGATGATCTTGAAAAGAAGATAGAAAAAGACCTCACTTCCATGGCGGAACCGATTGCCTTCAGTCTTAGCGAGATACAGACCTCATTCACGCATTTTAAAAAGCAGATGGAAACGCGTCTTGCCCATGTCGAAGAGGGAATGAAGTCGATCTCTATGCCCAAGAGTCTTACAGGACTGGATGATCAAAAGATCATCTCTTTATACAAGCAGGGTATGGATGAAGAGGCTATTGCAAAGGAACTCGCCCTGTCAAAAGGTGAGGTGGAATTTTCCCTCAAGATCTCTAAAATGCAGTAATGCATAGATATTGCCATATCTTAAATATAATGTAAGTTATAAATGGTATAATTTCGTCCTACAAAATAGCGAAAGTTATTCTCTAGAAAATTACTGAAGAATGTTTCTTTAGTTAAACGTGCGTTCGTAGCTCAGCTGGATAGAGCACCGGTTTGCGGTACCGGCGGTCACAGGTTCGAATCCTGTCGAGCGCACCATATATACCTCAAGATTTATTTCCCACACACTTATTTCTTAACAATTTTTTTAATTACGTACCAATAGATTTAGAATCTATACTACCAACTTTGATTTACCTATTGCACCCCAAGGACATACGTCGCTTGATCCGGGCATAAGTGAGTTCATAAAGCATTTAAAGCTAGCGTGGCTGTTTGCCTGTAAAATGATTTTTAAAAAATATGCTCATTCAGCACTACGTACGATGTGCTGAGTTTCTCTTTCCCCCTTACTTCTTAATATACCTTTTCTCATTTTGTTAGTTGAATAACAATAATTCTTTTTGTAACCGATTTGTTATTATATATCAGTGTGTATTTAAATATTTATTTTATTAATGTTAGGGATAATGCAATGAAAAGTATAATTGTCCTGTTTAAAGTAAGCAAGAATACGGATTTTTCTGTTGGTATTGCCAGTTTTACTATGTGGAAGAAAGACAACTTTAAGATCGGAGTATCTGAAGACGAGGCCACCTATGATCTTGTGATCGGTGCTCTTCCTTTGGCCTCTGTGTATTATAAAGACTTTTCTGTGAACTTTGCCTATGTCCCATCGGCATCTTATGAACAGATAGAAAGTGTCGGTTTTCTTGTTGTCTATTTTGGATGGAAGCTGTAAACCTGTCTAGGCGCTTTGGATATCGTTATAGAGATCTGTCGCTAATACATAGCTAACACATTGCTGATAAACTTACAACTGAAATAACCAAAAAGGACTTAACATGAAAAACCTAATCTTATCACTTATAGCTGTTGCAACATTATCATCTGTGGCATTTGCTCATCACCTGTCTCCATCAGACAATGCAGGCGGAAACATGTCATCTGATTCTGGTCACCTGACTAACAGTATGCCAGCTTTACTCTATTAAGATCGACAACTCTTTATTCTCCTAAAGAGACAAGGAAAGG
>JBFEYG010000025.1:0-15578 GCA_041562275.1 Sulfurimonadaceae bacterium
GAAAAATCTGAGACTTGATTCGGCTACTTTTGATGCATTGATGAAAGAGCAGAGAGAACGAGCCAAAGCAGCCTGGAAAGGTTCAGGTGACGCGGCAACAGAGGGTGACTTCAAATCACTTTTAGAAAAATTTGGCAAAAACGAGTTCACAGGCTATGAAAGCAGTGCCAATGAGGCGACAGTCCTGGCCCTTCTAAGTGAAGACTTTAAGATTGTTGATGAACTGCACTCTTTGCACACTGGCTGGATACTTCTGGACAAGACGCCTTTTTATGCAGAGAGCGGCGGACAGGTCGGTGACGTAGGTCAGATTGCCAACCATGCAACGGTGACGGACACACGCAAGTTCTTTGATCTGAACCTTTCGCATGTCGAGGTCAAGGAGACGATCAAGACAGGTGAGACGATCAAGGCGGTTGTCGATATCAACCGCCTTGAGATCGAAAAGCACCATTCGGCGACCCACCTTCTGCATGCAGCCTTGTATGATGTCCTGGGTGAGCATATCTCTCAAGCGGGTTCGCTCAATGATGCGACACGCCTTCGTTTCGACTTCTCTCATCCCAAAGCGATGACAGCAGCAGAGATCGCTGAGGTCGAAGAGCAGGTCAACCATCAGATACTGCGCGGCATAGCCGGTCAGACCAAAGAGATGAGCATCGATGATGCTAAAAACTCCGGTGCGAAGGCACAGTTTGGAGAGAAATACGGAGACAAGGTACGTGTTGTCAGTTTCGGCGACGCAAGTGTCGAGCTGTGTGGCGGTACACACGTTGAGAATACAGCCGTAATCGGTACTTTTGTTATCACGAAAGAGTCCGGTGTATCTGCAGGGGTGAGACGTATTGAAGCGGTTTGCGGGAATGCCGCTTATAACCTTTTTAAAGAACAGCGTCATATCCTCCGTCAAGTGGAAGAAGAGGTGAAAAACCGAGACATCCTTCTTGGTGTGAACAAGCTCAAAGAGCAGATAAAGACACTTAAGTCAGAAGTGCAAGAAGCGATGTCCGCATCCAAAGAAGAACTTGGTTCTGAGTCTGTTAACGGCGTAACGGTGATCATCGAAGAGATCAAGAGCGGAGATGTCAAGACACGTATAGATGAGCTTAAGAATGAGAACCAATCTTTGTGTGCAATGTTATTTCAAGTTAAAGGTGATAAAGTTCTCATCGCAGCCGGTGTCAAGGATGCCAATGCAAAGGCAGGAGACTGGATAAAAGAGATCGCGCCTATCTTGGGTGGAGGCGGCGGAGGCCGTCCTGACTTTGCACAGGCAGGCGGGAAAGACCCGTCTAAACTTGATGAGGCAAAAACACAATCTTTGGCGTATATCAAAGAACAACTTAGTAAATAAGGTTATATATGAAAGCAGCAATGACAGAACTATTTTGGGCGCATACGGAATTGATCGTATTCTTACATGTTATCTCGGCAGTGATCTGGGTCGGTGGGATGGTAGCCATGCGTTTTGCAGCGCACCAGTCGTTTGTACATGTAGAAGAGCCTCTGATCCGATTGGAACGTATTGCACATGCGCTCAAGCGTCTTTTTACGATCGTATGGCCGTTTGTGATCATTTTGATCGTGACTGCGGTATTGATGGCAGTAGGCTGGGATTTTCGTAATGCTGCACTGAATGCAGAGGGTGTTGTGATCGATGAAAATGCGATGGCAATGTATAACCTTGTACATGTTAAAGAAGTGATCTGGATGATCATGGCGATGAACCTTGGTGTCATGATGTTCTTGCGTTCTAAGGCCGAAAAACTTTTGGGCAAGGACGACCTGATCCAGGCGCAAAAGAAGCTGGGACTTATCGGAAAGTATCTTGTTCCTTTAAATATTGTTCTGGGTGTAATCGCTATTTACATGGGTGTCGTACTCCGTTACTCTCACTAATCCTACTTTCTCTCTTTTCAAAGAGGGAAAGCTCTTCCTCCAGGTATTAAAATTACTTATCCGCCAAGTTTTATCACATTTTTGACTATCAAAATCTAATATAATAAATAATAATACGGAATTAAGAAACAGTGCGTTAGCATGCTCGATATCTACACCTGCTAAGGAAAAGAGTGATGCGCGATACGATATATTTTATAATGACTACCTTCCCCAACCAGATCATATTTTTACATGTTTTAAGTGCTGTAATATGGGTCGGGGGAATGGTCTCTGCACGATACGGAAGAGTGAAGCCGCTTAGAAGTCTGAGCGAGCCGGAAGACTTTATACACGAAACAAAACGTTATACACGTTTTTTCAAGATGATGACGCCATTTATCGTCCTTTTGTTCATCACATCCGTTATCATGGCACTGAGTTTTCATGATAACGCATATGATGAAGATGGTTTTGTGCTCTCACAAAGTGCGGTTGAACTGCTTAAGATGATCCATACAAAGGGCGGTATCTGGACGGTTATGGCCATGAACATGGGACTTATGGCTTGGATCAATTTGAAGGCATCAAAAAGTTTTAATTCCTGCAGCAACGTGAAAGAGTGCAAACGCTGTAAAGAGGCACTTGAGATAATCTACAACTATCTGATGCCGGTCAACATCATCTTGGGTGCCGTGGAGATCATGCTGGGTGTTGTCCTTCGTCATGCTTATTAAATCCTTCTAAATCAAGGGGTCATGCCAGGGTGCCTTTCTTTACGAAGAGATTTAACCGATCCCAACCAATAAATAGATATAATCTTTCTTATGAAAAAACAAATGATTCGACTCTGCTCTCAGTCTCCGAGCAGGGCACTTCTACTATCAAATGCAGGTGTTGACTTTGTTCAGTCTCCTGTCGATTTTGATGAGGAGCAGATCCTCGCACATTCTCCCAAAAACTTTGTCTATCAGGCTACACTCGGAAAATACCAGGCTGCTTTAAAACAATACGATTTCCATGATATTCCCCTTCTTTGCGCAGACACAGTCGTCACTTCGAAAGGCAAGATATTGCGCAAGGCAAGAGATATTGACGATGCGCGAAAGATACTGCTGACGCAGAGCGGAAGTATCACGTCTATTGTCTCATGCATGATCTATAAAAGTACAAAATTGGAACTGATCGATATCTCAAGTACGGATTATCTTTTTTCAGATTTTGACACAGATGCATTGGAGAGCTATCTGGCCTCAGGTGAATGGAAAGGGAAGGCCGGCAGCTGTATGGTAGAAGGTTTTTGCAAGCCTTATATCAAAGAGGTCAGAGGGTATGAATCCTGCGCGATGGGTCTAAGTGTGGAAAAACTGCTTCCCTGGTTAGGTTGAAGGCAAGAAAGTAGATAACAGAGGAATCATATTCTCAAGCTATCAGCTGATTAAGATTTTGTTCTTATTGGCTATAATAAACCAAATTTATCATAAAGGTCGTCTATGGAAGCTGTTTCTGCAGTCAGTATCGCTGTTGTCGTCGCTGTGTTGATCATTATCATCAAAGGGATAAAAATCGTTCCTGAATCACGTGCCTATGTCATCGAGCGTCTGGGAAAATACCATACAACACTTGAGGGTGGATTCCATGTGATCATCCCTATCATTGATTCCGTGGCTATGACAGTTACAAAACAGGAACAGATGATCGACATTCCGGGACAGTCGGTCATCACAAGAGACAACGTCAACATCAGCGTAGACGGTATTGTCTTTATTCAGGTGGAAAACGCAAAGATGGCGACCTATGGTGTCGTCGACTTTAAGCGTGCCATTGCTAACCTTTCTACGACAACACTTCGTGCCGAGATCGGACAGATGGCTCTGGACGAGACACTGTCATCACGTGACAGTCTGAACCGCCGTATCCTGACAGCGATCGATGATGCTTCTCAAAAATGGGGTATCAAGACCATGCGAGTCGAACTCCGCGATATCTCCGTGCCTGTTGAGATCGAAGAGGCGATGAACCTTGAGATGAAAGCTGAGCGTGAAAAGCGTGCGATCGAGCTAAAGGCCTCGGGTAACAAAGAAGCAACGATCCGTGAGGCAGAAGGTCAGCGCCAAAAAGCCTTTTTGGAAGCAGAGGCGATAGAGAGAATGGCGGATGCCACGAAATACCAGCAGGAGAAGACAGCCGAAGGGCAGTCAAAGGGTATGATGATGATCAACCAGGCCATGGCAACAAATCCGCAAGCTGCTGAGTTCTTACTCGCGAAAGACCGTATCGTCGCCTTTACAGAGATGGCAAAAAATGATTCAAAAGACAAGGTCCTTGTCCCTTATGAAGCAACGGAGTTTGTGGGCTCACTTTCCATTTTAAGTTCATTTCTCGGCAATAAGAAAGCAGACGTCTGATGGAAGAGATCTACTGGGCTTATCTTCTTGCTGCCGGTATCATAATGATCGGTTTGGAAGCGTTGGTCGTCTCATTTTTTCTCCTTTGGCTTGGCGTTGGTTTTGTCATCGTCGCAGGACTAAGTTATCTTGGTCTCTTTGACAGTGGTATCGCGCAGATCGCAGTTTCCGTGTCTATAGGACTTGTTTTGGTTTTTGTGCTTCGAAAGTGGAGTATGAACATGATACTCAAGAGTGAAGACAACCGTGAACAAAAGCCTCATTCAGGCGGAGTAGGTGTCGTTGACAAGGGCATGATAAAACTGGACGGGACTTTTTGGCAGACGGATGATGATCTGAGTGCTTATGAAGATGGGGACAGAGTAGAGGTCGTGGATATTGTCAACAACAGGGCAAAACTTGCCTCGAAGTAGAAAGTAGTGATGTTTTACGAAAAAGAACTGGCCGCTTTAAAAAGAGCAGGACGATATCGGGAGCGCAGACTCTTCGATGAAAAGCTTATCGATCTGGCCTCCAATGACTATCTGGGACTTGCAGATAACAAAGCCTTGATGGAGGAAGCGTATAATCGCGTCTCTTTGTACGCTTCGCACGCTTCCAAAGCCTCGATGCTGGTCAACGGTTATCACCCAATCCATGCAGATTTTGAAAAAGCGCTGTGTGAGGCTAACGGTTTTGAAGCGGGGGTCATGCTCGGTTCCGGTTTCAATGCGAATATTGCACTAATAGAATCTCTTCTGCGAAAAGGCGACGTGCTTTTTATGGATGAGAAGTACCATGCTTCAGGCGTTATGGCAACGAAGCTGGTGGATGCCAAGGTGACCTATTTCAAACACAACAGTGCCTCGGAACTGGAAGAACTTCTTAAAGCTTCTTCTGCAAAACGCAAAGTGATCGCGGTTGAAGGTATCTACTCGATGGATGCGGATCTGTTAAATGTGGATATCATCCATTTGGCAGATAAATATGAAGCTGTTCTTATTCTGGATGAAGCCCACTCCTCAGGTGTCATCGGAAAAAATCTTATGGGTATTTTGGATCATTATGAGCTTCCTGTCAAGGCGAACTACATCAAGATGGGGACACTTGGCAAGGCATACGGAAGTTTCGGTGCGTATATCCTTGCATCAGCACATATCATCGAGTATTTGATAAACAGGGCAAAACCGATCATCTATGCGACGGCACCTTCGCTTTTCGATACGGCTTTGGGACATGTTTCTTTGGACTATATCCTTAACCACAGGGATGAGCTTAGGATTCAGATCAAAAGGCATCAGGAGATCGTCTATGAAAGTCTGGGTATAAGAGCGGAAGGTCTGATCGTACCTGTTGATATCGCTGATAACAGACAAGTGATGCAGATACAGGCTGAACTTATGCATGAGAACTATCTTGTCGGAGCGATCCGACAGCCCACTGTCGAGTCTGCGATTATTCGTCTGATAGCCCGTCTGGGCGTGAGTGAAAATGAACTGTTTACGGTGTGTAATCTTATAAAAAGTAAAATAAGATAAAATATCTTAATTATAATAATATGAGACGAAATGAAAATAGAGAGACTCCGTATTCAGTATCAAAACAGTACGCTTGTAGATATCGCCTTTGATATTGAACGCTCTCTTGCTCTGGTAGGTCAGAGTGGAAGCGGCAAGAGCCTTACGCTTAAAGCTCTGTTGGGGATGCTGCCTGAGAATATGAAATTGGAGCTTAACATAGAAGCTCCTTTCAGAATAGTCAACGGAGAGACTTTGGCCTTTGTCCCGCAGAATCCTTTTACGGCGCTCTCTCCTTTGACCAAGATCTCAAAACAGTTCTTTGCCTCACAGGATACGATGAAAGAGCTTTTTGAACAGGTTGGTCTGGAGTTTGAACTTTCTGAGCGTTTTCCCCCTGAGCTCTCAGGCGGACAGCTTCAGCGGGTGATCATCGCGATGGCCTTGAGCTCTCATCCAAAACTTTTGCTTCTGGATGAGCCGACAACGGCGCTGGACCCGCACAACAGAGAGGTCATGATCGATCTTCTTAAAACCTTGCAAAAGACAATGGGCTTTAAGATGCTTTTTGTCACACATGACATGAAAAGTGCGGGGGCTTTATGCGAAGATATCTGTGTGATCAAAAACGGCGAAGTCGTGGAGACCGGATCGTTAAAAGAGGTTCTATCTGAACCGAAAGAAGAATACACAAAAGTCTTGATAGCTTCGAATTTCTCAAATCGGGAATTTAGAGTATGATGACAAGGAATAAAGAGCAGTACAGGGAGACAGTAAATGTCGCGTTTTAAAAAAGTTTTAATTGTTTTTACAGGCTTGATCATAGCTATGATCGCCTATCTTGCCTATTACTATAACCAGATCAAGTACGAGGTGAATTCACTAATAGATTATCAACCGACCCTGACGACAGAGATATACGATCGAAACGGTGACAAGATCGCCAATATTTTTGACAAAGAACACCGCTATTTTGTCCATTTTGAAGATATCCCTCCGCAGATAATCGAAGCACTCTTGGCAATCGAAGACACGATGTTCTTCGAGCATTCCGGTGTAAATATCGATGCCATCATCCGTGCGATCATCAAGGATATAAAAGCAAGAAAACTGGTCGAAGGGGCATCGACTATCACACAGCAGTTGGTCAAAAACACTTTGTTGACACGCGAAAAGAAGTTCTCACGAAAGTTCAAAGAACTTCTTTTTGCACTGAAGATCGAATCTGAATTGAGCAAAGAAGATATCCTGGAACGATATCTTAATCAGATCTACTACGGACATGGCTATTACGGTATCAAAACGGCAGCAATGGGCTACTTCCACAAAGATCTGGATGATCTGAACCTCAAAGAGATCGCCGTTTTGGTCGGTTTGCCCAAGGCACCTTCATATTATTCTCCGACGCGTCATTATGAGCAGGCAATGGGACGCGGGAACCGAGTCATAACCCGTATGCATCAGCTCGGATGGATCGATGATGAGACCTATACGACTTCCTTGGAACTTTCACCTGAAGTCTTTGATGACACGCTGACACAAAACCGCGCTCCTTATGTGGTGGATGAAGTCCTGCGTCAGCTCAACAGTGATTTTAAGAATATTCGAGGCGGCGGGTACAAGATCTATACGACAATCGATATCCGTATGCAAGAAGCAGGAAGAAAGGCGATCAAAGAAGGATACGACCTGAGTGTCGAGCGTGCAAAAGAGATGGAAGACTTTAACGAGAGCGTGATTGAGAACTTCAATGGTGCTTTGGTGTCAATAGAGTCCAAAAGTGGTGATATTTTGGCCCTTGTCGGAGGAGTAGACTATCAGACAAGTCAGTACAACCGTGCCACACAGGGCCAGCGCCAACCCGGCTCGGCATTCAAACCGCTGATCTATCAGGTAGCAGTCGATCTAGGATATTCTGGCGCTTCCCAGCTTGTCGATATCGCACGGACATATGATTATGAGATCGACGGTGAAGAACATCAGTGGAAACCAAAAAACTATGGGAAAGATTATAAAGGATTTATCTCTTTACGCGAGGCCTTAGTGCACTCACGTAATCTCGCGACAATTAACCTTGTAACAGACATCGGGCTTACGCAGATGCGTCGTGCCCTCTATAAGTTTAATATCAAGAATCTTCCGCCGGATCTTTCATTGGCACTGGGAAGTATCACGGTCTCTCCTCTTGAGTTTAGTCGGTATTACACGGTACTTTCAAATTATGGGACAGAGGTTGAACCGATATTGATCAGAAACGTACAAAACTCTTTTGGCCAAGAAGTCTATTACGAGAATGAAAAAGAGGTAATGACAACGCCTCAGCAGGCCTTTATTATGATAGACGTGATGAAAGATGTCATCAAGAAGGGAAGCGGGCGGCGTGCCCGAGTAGCTGGGATTGAGCTGGCGGGCAAGACGGGAACGACAAACAAAGGCGTGGATGCCTGGTTTTGTGGATTTTCTCCTGAAATACAGACTGTGGTCTGGTACGGCAACGATGATAATACTCCGATGGCAAAAGGTGAGCAGGGCGGGCGAACAGCAGCCCCCGCCTTTGCTGCATTTTACAAAGAGATCTTAAAGACACATCCGGAGATTAAGCGCAAGTTTGATGAACCCGAAGGCATGATCAGCGCTATAGTAGAAGGACAAAAAGAGTATTTTACGAATATCTCTAAACCGCCTCAGGTACAAAACACACAGGCTGCAGACGAGCAGCTTCTCTTCTAGAGGGATGTCGAGTATTGCATAAAGTTTTGGATAAAAGGATTCCAGGATGAAAAAACTTATACTGTTAATGGCCTTGGTTCTGAGCTTGTACTCAGGGACGCTATCATCCGGTGGCGGGGCTTTAAGTGCTTCTTCCAAGGTATTCTCGAAGAACAGTATCACTGTGGGTGTAAAACTTGGTTCAGCTTCCATTGGCAATGAAGACTATACGATCCTTGGTCTGAGCGGAAGCTATTTTGTTCTTGATAATCTTTCTGTAGGTCTCGGATATGAAAAATGGTATTCAGGCGATCCATATATTCAAAAAATGACTATGGAGAGTACTTATTTTATCCCGGTAAGTGAAGAGATACGGCCTTATCTGGGTCTTTTGTATCGACGTATCATGATCGATGACGGACGTGATGCCGATGTCAATGCCTACGGCTATCGGGCAGGTGTTGCCTTTGTAAAAGACAGACTTGTTTTTAGTGTCGGTATCGTACAGGAAAGATATGAATCAAACCGAATACTTTTTAATGATACACAGACTTATATGGAGGCGACTGTCGGTATCACCTTCTAACACAACTGAACCTTCCGCAGAATGTACGTATCGAATAGCTGCTCCATGCTATTAATATTTTTATTTTATTTTTTATAGTATCATAGTAGTATCTTAAGACAGAGGTGATTGATGAATATAAGAACATTTGCGTGCACAACAGCTCTTATCTCTTTAATATCGGGATGTGCCACCTTAGAGCATAAAACCGAACATGATACCCAGGCTCGAACAGAAAATGTGAGCAAGACGGTACAAGCAAAAAAAGTAGATACCAAATCACTAAAGCGAAAAGTCGCCATTGGTCGATTTACCAATGAAACGGTCTATGGGCAAAGTTTCTTTATAGACAAAGACAACAATCGTATCGGGAAACAGGCGATGGATATCCTCTCGGCAAAACTGTTTGAGACAGGAAAATTCATCATGCTTGAACGTGCCGACCTGGCACAGATCCAAAAAGAGTTGAAGATAGGCGGTTCTTCCGAGCTTAAAAATGCGGCGGACTATGTGATCGTCGGTTCAATCACCGAGTTTGGACGAAAAGAAGTGAGTGATGTCGGCATCTTTTCACGTGTTAAAAGGCAAGAAGCCAATGCTAAAGTCCATATACGCATTATCGATGTCTCCACAGGAGAGATCATTTACTCTGAAGAAGGCAAGGGTACCGCCTACTCTGAAGCCGGGGTTGTCTTTGGTGTCGGTGCAAAAGCCGGCTACGACAGTTCGCTAAACGACAAGGTGCTTGATGCAGCTATTACAAATCTTGCATCCAATGTGATCGAAAACATGCTTGACAAACCATGGAGATCGTATATTCTTGGATATGAAGATGGTAATCTTATCATCTCAGGCGGCAAGTCGCAGAACATCAGACCTGAGACGGAGTTCGATGTCATGAAAGAGGGCAAGAAGATCAAAAACCCTCAGACCAATATGATGATAACGCTTCCGGGCAAGAAAATAGCAAGTATCAAAGTATTGATGAGCGTCGGCGATACAGCAGACTCGGAAGTCTCGATATGCAGTATCGTAGAGGGCGACCTTAGTGCTTATATCAAAGCCAAAAAATATGACGGCTTGTTCATACAAGAGAGACAATAAGGAGATATGATGAAAGGATTAACTGCAGCAGTACTAGTGTTTTTGTTCACGTTTATGTCCGGATGCGGGTATAAAGAGGGTGTCCAGTCGGAAGAGCGTGTCTCGTATCTCTATTTTTCAGGCAGTGCAAAGGGTGCAGTCGTCTATATTGATGATCTGCCTACATTTACGGTTGAAAAGTTGGGACCGGACGAGCCTTATAAAGTCGCTCCTGGTAAACATCTTGTCATCGTGAAGAAAGATGGGCAGGTCCTTGTAGAGAGAACGCTTATGCTCGGTGACGGTATAGCAAAAGAGATCTACGTCCCTTAAGAACAGAGGAAATATAAATGAAAAAAGCTCTTTTTATATCTTTATCGGTAATGGCACTATTGATCAGTGGCTGTTCCGGAAAAAAGCCTATGTATGAATATTCAAACTATTCAGAGACCTATTATCAGCTAAAACAGACCGGGGATGCTGAGAATACGGCCAAATGGAAGACAAGTCTGGAAGAGTCGATTGAAAAATCAAATGCCCGTGCTATTCGGGTCCCGCCGGGGATATACGCAAACTTGGGATATCTATATCTTAAAGTCAATGATACACAAAATGCAATCTCATTTTTTGAAGCTGAAAAAACTCTTTACCCAGAAGCCGGCGTCTTTATGGATAATCTCATCAAAAAAGCCAAGTTGATACAAGAGGGGAGAAAAGCGTTATGAAAAGTTTCATCAAATATATTTTCCTTCCGTTTTTAAGTCTGGTCTATTTTAGTGGATGTGCGGGGCATCAGGCGGTTACAAAAGCAGAAGAGTTTCCCGGTATGTACGAGGAAAAGCCGCGTTCATTGTTTGTTATGCCTCCGATGAATGAGAGTACAGCAGCTGATGCGAAGGACTATTATGCGACGACGATCGAGATCCCTTTGGCATTTCACGGGTTTTATGTCTTTCCTTATGAGATCACTTCGGATGTTTTGAAGCAACAGGGGATCTATGATGCCGAGCTTTTGTACAACATGCCTTTGAACAAGTTTTACGATTACTTCGGTGCAGATGCGGTATTGTATACGCGGATAAAAAAATGGGATGTGGTGTATTTCGTCCTTGCCTCGAATCTTACAGTCTCCATCGATGCCGAGATCAAGTCGACACGTACTTCACGCACCTTATGGAAATACAACGGGACGGTAGTCGTTGATCTAAGCGGAGGTAATGATAGCGGAGGTGGTTTGGCTGGTCTGATCGCCAAAGCGGTCGTCACAGCTATCAATACAGCAGCTGCAGACTATACGACCTATGCAAAGCAGGCCAACGGGCGTTTTATAGGGAGTATGCCTTATGGGTATTATCATCCTGGATATTTAAAAGATCAGGGTATGCAGATAATCGACCAGACGCCGGGACAAGAATAAGAAAATCGAGTTCTTGCGAGAATAAAAAAAGAGGGCGTATACAACTTTTTAAGCTGTATACGCGCGATTAAGAGCTGAGAAGATAGCTTTGACTGATGCCAAAGAGATATTGGTGTCGGCACCCACGCCGTAAAAACTTTCCAGTTCATCTGTCTTTACCTGTATATAGGCAATGGCTTCCGCAGAAGATTTTTCTCCTGAAGTATGCTGTGTATAATCAGTGATAGTGAATGTATGCGGATACTCTTTTTCCAGGGCATGTTTACACGCATCGATAGGCCCGTTTCCGCTTCCTTCGGATTTTACTTTTTTACCGTTTAGTTTGTAGGTCAGTTTACAGGATACGGTATGGTCCTTGTTCGTCTTGGCCGTGAAGTCTATAAGTTCAAGATGCACTTCAGGCTCAAAATAGGTCTTTTTGAAGATCGCAAGGATCTCTTCAGACTCAAGTTCGCGGCCTTCTTTGTCTGTTACAGCCTGAACGATCTTTCCGATCTCGGGATGCATCTTCTTTGGAAGGGAGTATCCGTAGCTGTCGTCAAGCAAGTAGGCCACACCACCCTTTCCTGATTGAGAGTTGATACGGATGATCCCCTCATAGTTCCGGCCCAGATCATCGGGATCGATAGGAAGATAGGGAACCTCCCAAAACGTGTCTTCTTTGGTGCGCTGGTAGGCAAGACCCTTGTTGATCGCATCCTGGTGTGAACCGGAAAAGGCGGTATAGACCAGTTCTCCCACATAAGGGTGACGCTCATGGGTCTTCATATCCGTACAGCGCTCGACGACATCAAGGACAGTCGTGATGTCCGAGAAATCAAGTTCAGGATCAAGCCCCTGCGTGTACATGTTCAATGCCAGCGTGATGATATCCACATTCCCGGTTCTTTCGCCGTTTGACAATAGTGTTCCTTCGACTCTGTCCGCACCGGCCAAAAGTGCCAGTTCTGTGGCGGCTACGGAAGTCCCGCGGTCGTTGTGCGTGTGCGTCGAGATAAGGACGTTCTCTCTGTTGTCAAGGTGCCGTCCCATCCATTCGATCTGATCGGCATAGACATTCGGTGTCGCCATCTCGACAGTCGCTGGAAGGTTGATGATGACCTTGCGTTCCGGACTGATGCCCCAGGCTGCGGTGACGGCATTGCATATCCGTGCGGCAAACTCCAGTTCAGTACCGGTAAAGCTCTCAGGAGAGTACTCCAAGGATATCTTTCCGTCATGCATCTTCTCATACTTCTTGACAAGCTCCACACCTTCAAGGGCAAGGTCGATGATCTCATCTTGAGACTTTTGGAAGACGATCTTTCTCTGTGCCACGGAAGTCGAGTTGTAAAGATGCACGATGGCATGTTTGACGCCTCTTAAGGATTCGAAAGTACGTTCTATAAGATGCTCTCGCGCCTGTACCAGTACCTGGATAGTCACATCATCCGGGATCAGTTTGTCATCGACAAGCCGGCGGATGAAGTCGAACTCGACCTGTGATGCGGAGGGAAAACCTACTTCTATGTTTTTGAAACCAAGTTTGATAAGGAGTTTGTACAGTTCGAGTTTTTGGTCCATATTCATAGGTGTAATCAATGCCTGATTACCGTCGCGTAGGTCTACGCTACACCATACAGGTGCTTTTTCTATAACCTTGTTCGGCCACTCTCTATTGGGTAAATCGACCTGTGGATAAGGACGATATTTCTGTACAAATTCCTTCATTAGGATCCCTTAAAAACTTGCAAATTGTCATTTGCAGTAAACTCGAATTTCAATAGATGACTATTGATATCGCAATTATAGCAAAGTGAGGCTATAAAAGGAACACGGAGCAATAGCTTTATGTTTCAGCAAGGGGTACATACGGTTTTCATTTTTATATTAAATCGCTACAATTAAGAAAAAAAACTGTCTGCTCTTCATGTGGGTCTGTATCGGTTTTAAGTGTATGAGGTAAGTATGAAGATTGTTATCATTGGGGGAATCGCAGCGGGGATGAGCGCGGCGGCCAAGGCAAGACGTGTAAATAAAGATGCAGAGGTTATTGTCTTTGAGATGGGAGAGATCATCTCTTTTGGCGCCTGTGGCCTTCCTTATTTTGTGGGGGATTTCTTTTCAAATCCAAATTATATGATCGCGCGAAAAGTTCAGAAGATGCAAGATGAGGGAGTAGATGTACGTACCTTGCACGAGGTGCTTTCTGTAGATGCACAGAAGAAGACCTTGCAGGTGAAGAACATGCAGACAGAAGAGACCTTTGAGCAAGACTACGACAGACTGATGATAGCAACCGGAGCGAATGTCATCAAGCCTCCGTTTGAGAATATCCATCTGAATAATATCTTTACCCTGAGCAAGATGCAAGACGGTCTGCAGATGAAAGCAGCAGTCATGTCAGAAGCAGTAAAAGATGTGACGATAATCGGTGCAGGCTTTATCGGTATTGAGGTAGTCGAGGCGATGAAGAGATTGGGAAAACATGTACGTTTGATCCAAAGAGGATCGCGTGTTTTCAACCGCATCTTTGATGAACGTATAACAGACTTGATGCAGGAAGAACTCTTGGAACATGGGGTAGAACTCGTTTTGAACGAAGGTGTTCAATCTTTTGAGGGGGAGGGTTCGGTTCAAAAGGTCGTGACCGATAAGGGCAGTTATGAGACTGACCTTGTCGTGATCGCAACGGGGTTTAAACCCAATACAGACTTTTTACAGGACAGCGGCTTACAAATGCTTTCAAATGGCGCTATTGTCGTCGACAAGAAGGCCCAGACATCACTCAAAGATATCTATGCTGCAGGGGACTGTGCGACAGTACCGCATATGATCACCAATGAGGATGTGTATATCCCTTTGGCAACGGGCGCAAACAAACTCGGACGTGTTGCCGGAGAGAACATGGCCGGAGGTGAGGCCGAATATCCTGGTTCCCTGGGTTCGGCCTGTGTGAAGGTGATGGATTACGAAGCGGCGGTAACGGGTCTGAATGAAGAGCAGGCTAGGGCAAAGGGCATAGTGTGTGACAGTGTGTTCATCAAGGATAAGAATCAGGCGGGGTACTATCCGAACCAACAGGATATCTATATCAAACTTGTATATGAAAAAGAGACGAAGGTGATCATAGGCGGGGAGACCTTAGGGAAAAATGGGGCAGCTTTGCGTATCGATGTGATTGCTATGGCGATTAAGGCGAAGATGACGACAGCAGAACTGGGCATGATGGATTTTTGTTATGCACCGCCGATATCCAAGACGTGGGATGTCTTGAATGTCGCCGGGAATGTTGCTAAATAATTAAGCGAAGATATCGTTTTCAGGATTCTTTTCCTGATATTTTACGATGTATGAACACATCGCTACAGCTTTCTTTCCGTCTTTTTTGATCTGCGCTAAAACATCTTCCAAAAGCTGTTTGGCCAGACCTTTTCCGGCTAAAGCATCCGGAACTATTGTGTGCGTAAGGTGCATCTTTCCGTCTTGATCGTCATAAGTGATATAGGCGACATGTCCGTCTATATGGTATTCGTATTTGCATTCAGGTTCATTATGGATAAGTGTGTGAGACATCGATTCTTCCTTTTTTCTTGTAATTATATTATAAAATTATAGCGATACAATCTTTCAGTCGGATATAACGGCGGTAGATCTAAAATGATCGTTATAGAAGGAGGGTGAACAAATGACAAGACAGATACCTTATGAATCACTCTATTTTGCAGATCACGGATGGCTTCAAAGCCGTTTTCATTTTTCCTTTGCCGAATACAGAGATATGGACAATATCCAATACGGACCGCTTAGGGTGATGAACGATGACATCATCCAAGCGCACGAGGGTTTTGGCACCCATCCTCATCATGATATGGAGATCATCACCTACATACTCAAAGGAGAGTTGACGCATCAGGATTCCATGGGGCACAAAGAGAGCCTTGGACGCGGTGCGATCCAGTATATGAGTGCAGGTACCGGTGTCACACATTCCGAGTTCAATGAGGGAGATGAAGAGGTGCATCTTATTCAGACCTGGATAC
>JBFEYG010000026.1:0-15402 GCA_041562275.1 Sulfurimonadaceae bacterium
ACCAATGAAAGCACTTCATCACGTAAACGCATGACCGATCTGTTTTCAACTGTATATATCTCGTCTTTATTAATACGTACGGTCTCAAGTACTGAGGCTAAAGGAATCGCGTAATATTCTTCTTGTACGCCGACGAGAAGAGCCTGAATGATCGCTAGAGTGAGCGGGATCTTCAGCTTCATGACTGTTCCCTTTTCAAGCTCACTCTCAATATCGATTATCCCGTTCAGTTTTTCAATATTTGTCTTTACAACATCCATCCCGACTCCACGGCCTGAGACATTCGTCACTTGTGCAGCTGTAGAGAAACCTGGACGGAAGATAAGACCAAAGGCTTCTTTATCGCCCATCATATCTGCTTCTTTTTCTGAGATAACACCCTTGTCGATAGCAATCATCTTCAAGCGGTCAGGATCCATACCGGCTCCGTCATCCGTGATCTGAATGACGATATGATTACCCTCATTATAAGCCTTCAAACCGATAATACCTGTTTCAGACTTTCCTGCTGCGACACGCTTCTCAATACTTTCAACACCGTGATCACATGAGTTACGGATGATGTGTACCAAAGGATCGCCGATCTCTTCAACGATTGACTTGTCAAGCTCTGTCTCCTCACCGCTGATCTCAAGCTCGATCTTCTTACCGAGTTCACGTGATAGATCGCGGATCATACGAGGAAACTTATTGAAGACTTTTCCAATTGGCAGCATTCTTGTCTTCATGACCGCTATCTGAAGGTCCGTTGTCACCAGTGAGACAATAGAAACAACCTGGTTCAGCTCCTCTAGAAACTCTTCACCCTCATAACGTTCTTCGACATCGTCATTGATCTTGATCAGACGGTTTTTACCCAAAACAAGCTCACCTATAAGGTTCATAAGGTGATCGAGTCGTTTGACATCCACACGGATTGTCTGTTCGACCGTGGTAGCAGCAGGTGCCGGCGCAGGCTTCGTATCAGCCTGCTTCTTGACAGCTGCCGCTGGAGCTGCTGGGGCCGGAGCCGGCGCAGCTGCAGGAGCCGGCGCAGGTGCTTGCGCCTTTGGTTCTTCAGGCTTCTCTTCATTAACTTCAGGGATCTCCGGCACATCTTCACCTGCCGCGATCTTGGCTTCACGTTTTGCCTTATCTGCAGCCTGACGCTCTTCTAATAGTCGTTGTATCTCTGCTTCGACATCATCGTCACTCATGTTCGAATAGTCTGCTTCTTCTACTTCTTCAACTGATTCGTTCTTGGCTTCACGTTTTGCCTTATCTGCAGCCTGACGCTCTTCTAATAGTCGTTGTATCTCTGCTTCAACATCATCATCACTCATATTGGCATAATCAGGTTCATCTTCTGCAGGTTCTTCCACTGCAACAGGCTCTTCGATCACACTAACCACTTCTTCAGCTACGGGTGCCTTCGATGGACTATCTCCATCTGTTATAGCACTCAAACGCAGAACACAGGCTTCGACTTCAATACCTTCATCTTTACTTGTATCCCGGATGGTCGTCAGCAATGTCTTCATAAGATCGATCGATTCCAAGACAACATCCATAATATCCGCATCAAGGAGCAGTTCACCGTGACGAGCTTTGTTCAAGACATCTTCCATATGATGAGTCAGGTGGGTCAAGACGTCAAAGTTTAAAAATGAACTCGCACCTTTTACCGTGTGTGCTACCCTAAAGATACGGTTCAGAAGGTCAAGGTCTTCCGGCCTGTGTTCTAATTCGACAAGATCTTGATCCAGCTGTTCTATCAACTCAAAAGATTCAACTAAAAAATCCTGTAATATTTCTTGAAATTCATCCATATTTACGCCCCTTGCTTCACATGAGAGTTAACGATGCGCGCGACCTCATCATAAAATATACTTGCATCAAATTTGACCAGATAAGCTTCTCCGCCTGCTTCAATCCCTCGAAGTTCGGAGAAGTGATCAGAGATCGAAGAGTTAAAGACAATAGGGATATTGTCATACCGACGGTCTGCTTTAATGTTTGATGCAAAATGGAAACCGTCCATACGCGGCATCTCAACATCAGATACGATAAGCTTAAGATGCTTTGACAATTCGGCTCCATAGGTATTTGAAAGATCTTCAAGTTTCGCCAGACCCTGCTCGCCGTCTACAGCTTCAACGACTTTAAAGCCCATTTCGACCAAAGCCTCTTTTACTATCTTTCTTGCTGTCGCACTATCGTCAAGAAGAAGGACAATACCGCTGAACTCGTCTTTGTGGGTTTTTGAGTCTGCTCCCCTAGGCGTGTAAAGACCTAACTCCTGAACAACATTTTCCAGGTCAAGTATCAGCAGCACCGCATCATTCTCAATACGTGTCACGCCCGTGATCTTGCTTTTATCCAAGGCACTGTCACCTGAGGAGAAAGAAGCCGGTTCAATATCTTTCCAGTTAATACGGCGGATCCGCTTTGCATCATGCACTATGAAACCTATCAAAATGTTATTAAACTCAGAAATAATGACGCGCGCATTAGCCTCTGCGTTTTCTGGAGGTGTCACCCCCATCCATTTTGCCAAGTTTACCACAGGGATTACTACGCCACGAAGGTCAAAAATACCCTCTACAAATTCCGGTACTCCAGGCAATTCTGTTAAGCGCGGTTTACGGATGATCTCACGTACTTTAGCGACATTGACGCCATAAATACCCTCATAGACTGCATCAGCCTCTTGTTTAAGTATCCTGAAGTCGACCAATTCCATCTCATTCGTCCCGACTTTTAATATGTTGTTTTCTTTCATATGGACTCCTTAAAGAGGGTCTCCTGCAGAACTAACTGCTCTTGATTAGATTGTACAGTAAAATATTTTTGATTGCAAGCAAATGAGGCCAAATTGATGTAATCAAACCCATAAAGTGTAAAACTTAAATCCTGATGAAAATGGCCTTCTATAACGACATCTAAAGTTTCGCTTTTTAGAGGTTTTAACCGTTTATAAATGATCTCTTTAAACCCTCTGATCTTGTAACAGGGATCTTTTTTTTCTCCCCTTCTCTTGAGCCACGAAATAATACAATGTGTGCAGACTTTATCCGCTAAACCGATCACAAAAAGAATCACTGGATTGCGAATCAGTTTGGTATAGATCTGATATCCCAATGGTGTGTTTGTATCTCCGTGAGAGAGCTTTATTCTTTGTCCATTAAGCTCTGTTATCTGAGGCTGTTTATGAAGCGGAAAGACCATAATCTCAGGAAAAATACGCTGCAGACCAAAGTCATGGTTTCCTTCAAAGTAGATGATCTCGATGCGTTTTGAGAGTTTGTTCAAAAGAGCTATCTCTTCGGCATTGTCCTCATGCGTCTGTTTGATCACACCAAAAAGAAGTTCAAACATATCCCCCATTAGAATAAGCTGTTTTGTCTTTATCTTACCGGAATCTATGGCTTTCAAAAAAGTATAAAACTGAGGATACGCCTGTGAATAGTGCGCATCTGCGACCAGGATAGCACCTTCTTGCAGTATGATATTATGGGACATACGCAAGGGTCGGCAGACCGATGACTTCGTCATAGCCACACATCAGATTCGCATTCGCAAGGGCTTGTGAACTTGCACCGCGAAGAAGATTATCTATAGCAGAAGAGATAAAGAGCAGAGAACCTGCTTGTTTCACATAAATATCACAAAAGTTTGTCCCGGCTACGGATTTCATATCGACAGGATTTGAGCGTACACGTACCATCTTCTCATCTTTATAATACTCTCTCAAAAGAGAGACGGCATCTATCCCTTCATCGACCTGCAGGTAGACAGAAGAGAGCATCCCTCTTGTCGCAGGGACAAGGTGTGGGACAAACCGGACCTTAAAAGCAGTCTCTGTTTTTGATGACAGTTTTTCAAAGATCTCTGGCCCGTGTCTGTGCCCAAGAGGATTATAGGCAAAAAGGTTATCGTTGATCGTGACATAATGTGTACTGTCACTGCACTTTTTACCTGCACCGCTCACACCGCTTTTTGCATCGATGATGATATCCGAATCTGCTCTTATATGCCCTACAAAGGGCAAGATACCTAAAATAGCAGAGGTAGGGTAACATCCCGGATTAGCGACAAGTTTTGCTTTTTTGATCTCTTCTCTGAAAAGCTCTGGCAGACCGTAGACCGAGTTCGGAAGGTTTTCTGGATCCGTATGAGGACAGTAATGTTCCTCATAGCGGGCCTTCTCAAGTCTGTAATCCGCCGAAAGGTCCACCACTTTCACAGAGGTCTTCATCAATTCCTTCACATATTCCATCGCTGTCTTATGCGGGAGTGCCAAAAAGACAAGGTCTGAAGATGCTGCTGCTTCGGAGGCATCTGCCTTTTGTACATCGCATTCAAACACACCCAACAGTGAAGGATGCAGTTCACTGAGACACATCCCCCCCTCCGATGTAGAGACATATGAAAGTTCAAAATAGGGATGCAATAAGATAAGCTTTATAAGCTCGAGTCCTGTGTACCCGCTGGCGCCGATAATACCTACCTTAGTGACAGTCAAAGACGATCTCCTGATATTTAACTTCCAGTATCTCAAACTCCGTCACACCACCCGGAAGCTTAGCCTTGACCTCATCACCCTCTTCTTTTCCAAGAAGCTGTTTGGCAAGCGGCGAGTTAAATGAGATCAGTCCGACATCAGGATTGCTCTCACATCCGCCGACTATCGTATAGGTGATCTCTTCATCCGTACCAAGATCACACAAGACGACAGTCGAGCCAAAACTGATACGGGCATGTTCCAATTCAGACGGGTCGACGATCTGAGCTGATCCCAAGAGATCTGAGAGTTCGTTTAGACGTGCATCGATAAGACGCTGCTTCTCTTTTGCCGCATGGTACTCGGCGTTCTCTTTCAAGTCCCCGTGTTCCAAAGCGACTTCGATCTCTTTGACGACTTCAGGGCGTTCGGTGTTCTTTAGGTAGTTCATCTCAGCAGACAGTTTTTCATATCCGAATTTTGTCATCGGTTCTTGTTGGGCCATCATAGTATTCCTCAGATTCTGATTTTTTCAATTGAATTGATTAATTTTTGAAGATATTATAGCCTATTTAGCAAAATAGCGCCTAGTCAAACGAAAAACGACAGGACTCAAAAGCAGCAGTGCGACTAGGTTTGGAAGTGCCATCAGAGCATTCAGGGTATCTGCCAAGAGCCATATAAACTTCAGATCCATCATCGAGCCTATCGGGATAACGAAGATCCAAAGCAGTCTAAAGGGTACGATAGATTTTTGTCCGAAAATAAAATAGACACTCTTTTCCCCGTAAAAGCTCCAGGCCACCAGGGTCGTAAAGGCAAAGAGTATCAATCCGAACGTCACTATATATTCCCCGGCAAAAGGGAGCATCTTGGAGAAGGCAAGTACTGACAGGTTCGCGCCTGACTGGCCTGAGATATATTCGCCTGAGAGGATAATGGCAAGGCCTGTCACCGAACAGATGACGATCGTATCGATAAACGTACCCATCATCGCGACAAGTCCCTGCCTGACCGAAGAGTCTGTCTTCGCCGCAGCATGCGCGATAGGAGCAGACCCCAGACCGGCTTCATTAGAGAAGATCCCTCTGGCAACACCAAACTGCATAGCCGCCCAGATACTTGCACCTGCAAACCCGCCTGCAGCAGCCGTACCCGTAAAAGCAGAATCGACGATCAAGACCAGCGCCTCGGGAATAGCCGTAAGGTTCAGCAGCAAGATCAAAACGCCTGCAAAAAGATAAGAGAGAGCCATAAAAGGGACAAGCTTTCCGGCCAGACTTGCGATACGCTTGATCCCGCCAATAAGCACAAGAGCGACCAATACGGCCAATACCAGACCGCTGTAGAGTTCAGGTATTCCAAAAGACGATTCAAGGACATCGGAAACTGAGTTTGCCTGGATCGTGTTTCCTATCCCAAACCCTGCTATAGCAGCGAAAAAAGCGAATACGAATCCAAGCCACTTCCACCCTTCACTCAGACCGTTCTTGATATAGAACATCGGTCCGCCGACATGGTTTCCTTCTTCGTCCGTCTCTCGGTATTCTACAGCAAGGACAGCTTCGGCATATTTCGTCGCCATTCCCAAGAGTGCTGCGAGCCAAATCCAAAATAGTGCTCCCGGTCCGCCCATAAAGATAGCCGTTGCTACACCTGCGATATTTCCCGTTCCTATCGTCGCAGAAAGCGAGGTCATCAAGGCATTAAAAGGCGATATCTCACCCTCTTTTCTATCTTCCCTGCGCCCTTGAAAGATCAAACGAAAACCTTCGACTATCATGCGGATCGGCATAAACTTCAGACCCAGACTCAGATACAATCCCGTTCCGAGTATAAGTGCCAGCATCAGCGGACCCCAGACAATACCGTTGATCGTTCCGATAAAACTATAAATATTCTCTATCACTTTTCCGCCCCTATCTCAATATTATCTCTGCAACATCTTTTAATCGACTTTCACCCAACTCTTCTCTAAGTTCCATAGAACGTTGTAAAAACTTCTCTCTGTCTATACTCTCATAGACCTCGTACATCCTCTGTACGTTTACCTCTTCTTGAAGCAGTTCGGTGTGCATCTCCTCTTTGTCTTGAAAATCAAAGATAATATTGGCCAGTCCCACATGCTTGAGTTTGACAAACTTTCTTCCTATCCAGTATTCGAGCTTATTGGCGACAAAGACCAAGACCATCGGTGTACCGATAAGTGAACATTCCAGGGTTGCCGTACCGGAGCAGACATAGGCAAAATCAGCCTGCAAAAGTGCCTCATGCGTATTTTTGATGACCGTATATCCTGAGATATCACCATAAAGGTTCTCTATCTCTTCGTCACTAAAATGTGGTGGAATGACCAAGATCGCTTCTTCAGTATGCTTCTTTCTTAGTTCATGATAGACAGGCATCAAAGAACGGACTTCGGACTTTCGGCTTCCCGCCAGAAAAGCTACCTTATTGTTCTTGCTTACTTCGTTTTTGAAGGTCTTTATCTCATCCATCAAGGGATTGCCAACATAGGTCGAGCGGGGATAGAACTGATCTTCAAACGGAAAGATGGAGAGCAATTTGTCACAATACTTGTCCACCTTGGCCGCACGCTTCTTCTTCCATGCCCAGACTTTCGGCAGGATGTAGTAAGATATCTCCTTATCCGGATACTTCTCTTTTATCTTCTTCGCCAGAGGCAGATTAAAAGCCGGAGCATCGATAAGCAGGACCCTATCTGCATCTTTAGCCAGGAAAAGAAGTTCTTCCATCGCTTCTTTGGCCGCGAATATCTTCCCGATCACGTCTTTTATACCCATTACGGAGAATGCTTTGGGACTGTATAGCGGTGTGCCCAGGCTCTCATCAAAGATACCGCAGAGTTCTACTCCATTCAGGTACGGGTAAAGTGCTTTGAGATGCAGGTTTGATGACGGTTCCAATGCCGATACCAGTATTTTTTGCGTCTTTATTTCACGATCGTCTTGGTTGAATTTCAAGCTTTATCCCTTAGTTCTAATAGTGTTTTTTCCATCTTCGAAAGGTCAAAGAGGAGGAGTTCGTGCGCATTCGTATTCGCAATAAAAAGCTGACACCCTTTTTTGCTTATGCCTGAAGGTTCAGACAGCTTGTCTATGAGCGTCATCACGTTTTTAGACTCCGGATCATAGACTTTTATCGCATTATTATAGCTGTCTACTATAAAAATCCGTCCTCCCCCGCATCCGTCCCCATATATCCCGACACACAGATCCAATGGATGCTGCAGTTCATCACAGTCAAATATATGCGACTCTACTTCCCCATAAGCCGCACATCGCAGGCTTGAACTCTCACTGTCGACAAACCAGATCTCTTCATCCAAAAGTGCGATACCTGAGGGCTGAGCCAGGACAGCTTCCTCATATCGTCCGTCGTTCAAGGACTCTGAGTTCGCCTGTCCGATGACTAAATGTTCTTCTTTTGTCTGAAGGTCATAGGCCTTTATCTGATGCGCCCCGGCAAGCGTCACAAACAGAGACTTTCCGTCACTTGCCAAAACATAAGGGTTTCTGAGCTCGTCAAGCCATACTTCTCTCTGCGTAAAACCTTCACTCACTTCGATGATGCACTTGCCTTCACATAAGGCGATATAGAGTCTTTCATTGACATAGACCATACCCTGTGGCTCTTTCAGATCCGATATTTTGTAAAGGATATCTCCCTCGTACGAGCAGACCAGCACCTCATCCTGATGGGATACAAAAAGATATTCATCCGATACCACTATCTTTTGAGGGTAGTTCAAAAGACGCTTCTCATCTCTGCTGATAACAGGCTTGAAATTCTTCAAACTGATTTCATGCTTCGCGATCAAAGACCTGATATCTGAGCGTAGATTTTGAAGATGGCCTTCGCCCTGATACTGTGCGGCCACATAGCCTTGCGGATCGATAAGGACAAGCGTCGGCCAGGCTTTTATTCCATAGCCGTCCCAAAGCCGGAGGTCGGCATCATTGATCACACAATGCTCTATCTTGTACCGCGTCATCGCATCCAGAATTGCCCTCTCCTCTTTTTCATGCCTATGCTTCCCCGAATGCACGCCGATGACGATCAGTTCATGTGAGAACTCTTCTTCCAAGACCTTGAGTTCCGACAGGACATTCAGGCAGTTCATGCAGCAGTAGGTAAAAAAATCAAGCAGGACGATCTTGCCTGAAAGATCGTCTTTGCTCAAGGGGCCATGGTTCAGCCAGGAGGCATTTTCCAAAGAGAGTGAACGGACGGTCTGTCTCATTTTTCAATGAGTTTTTGTATGGCCAGAGAACACATCGTCAGACCAAAGGCACCCGTCACACCGACGAAACTCCCTTTGACCTTCGTTCGGGCCGGTTCACTTGAGAAGATGACCGGATACTTCTTGCTGAAACGGCGTTTTTTAAGCTCATAGCGTATCTTGGATGCAAACCTGTCCCCATGGGTCTTCCAGATCGTAGAGACCTCTATCTTCGTCGGATCCAGGCGTTTTGCCGAACCCGTTGCCGAGATCAGTTTACTGTAGCACTTTTGCGCCAGAGCAAGTTTGGCATGGATGTCGTCTATCGCATCCAAGACCAGGTCGTAAGGCTCAAAATCAAAAGCTTCTACCCACTCGGGAGTGATCTTCAACTCTATGATCTTGATTTGCGGATAGTGCTTTTTCATCGCTTCGACTTTTGACTCGCCCTCATGCATCTCGGACCACATCTGGCGGTTCTGGTTGCTCGCATCGTAGCAGTCGAAGTCTATAATGGTGATGTCGTGGATCCCGTTTCTGTGCAGACAGTCCAGACAAAAACTTCCTACTCCGCCTACACCCAGAAGAAGGATCTTGGCCGAGGTGATCTTCTCAAAATCATCCCCAAGCAGCATCCGTGAACGCTCAAACCTAGGCAAGGAAGTCTTCCAGTCTTTTCATAGATCGATACGCCGTAAGATCAAGCTTGACAGGGGTCATAGAGACCTTGCCGGCTTCGATGGCTTGAAAATCCGTGATCCCCTCACGCGCTCTCTCTTTCCATTGCAGAGGATGCAGTCCCAGCCACCAGTACTCTTCTGCTCTTGGATTTCGATGCAAGTGGGCATCGTTCTCATAACATCGGTATCCCGCGTAGCTTACCTGATATGCTATCTCGGAGATATCTTTGGGCACATTGATGTTCAAAAGCTCTCGGTGCGGCAGAGGAAACTCTCCCTCAAAGATCTTTGTCACGATCTCGCGGATGACCTTTTGCGCCATCGTGTAATCCACGTCCATGCCATGCTGTGATGTCCCGATGACCTGAGATATCGCTATAGCTGGCACGTCATGCAAGACGGCTTCCATGGCCCCTGCCACTGTTCCGGAGTAGGTGATATCCTCTCCCATGTTTGCACCGCGGTTGATACCGGAAACAAGCAGGTCCGGTTTTTTATCCCCATAGAGTGAATGCAAAGCCAGGTAGACGCAGTCACTCGGTGTCCCGTCATCAAGCTTGTAGAAGTCATCATCGACTTGTACAAAACGAAGCGGCCGGGTCAAGGTAAGCGAATGGCCACAGGCCGACTTCTCACTTGTCGGTGCAACGATCGTCAAATGGGCAATGTCTTGCAGGGCTTCGATCAGAGCCTTTAATCCTGCGGCATCAAAACCGTCATCATTAGTTATCAATATCTCTTTTTTCATCCGATGATTATAATAACTTATGGCATAAAAAGTGCTTTAGAAAGGTATGAAAGAACTTAAAAATCGATTTATATTACTCACACTGCTAATCCTCTCTCTGTCTGTTAGCAGTATCAGCTATCTGTTGTTACTGCCTCAAAGTGTGCAGCAGGCTTTTCCTGCAGACTTGGACACACAGGACTTCGAAGAGACCTATCTCAAGCTTAACCGGCTCAGTGATGAGTTGAGCGACAGTCTCAAAGCAGAAGAGAGGCTTCCGCTTATCTATCTGATCTTGGCCAGCCATGAGAACATCTCTTCAGCTTTGAGCTTCGACACCGATGCCAACAGTAAAGTACGCGCTTTACAAGCAAAGATGCACAATCACATCAGTGCTATCATCGAGAAACTTCCGCCTGAAGAGGCCAAAGTCATCACTGAGCTTCAAAGCCATTACCAAAAGATGAGTGAGCTCGGACTTGAACTGATCGAAGACAAAAACCGTTTCAGTGTGAAGAAAGCGTCAAAAAAAGACCACATGTTCTTTATCATCTTCATTCTTGCATCAACCCTTGTGGCCCTTCTGTTCCTATGGAACCTCTATACATATCTGCAAACGGGCTTGACTTCCCTCTTACCTGAAGCTTGTGAAGATGAGAATGTCTTTGAGAACATCTCCCGACAGATTAGCAGTCACTCCAAGGCTACAGACACTTATGTAGAGCAGATCTCTATCCTGAAAGGAGAAAACCGATCCCTGCAGGAAAGTTTCACAACAGAAAAGGAGAAGACAGCACCGCTTCTACAGCAAGCCAAAGAGACGGAATATCAACTGAATGCAAAACTCTCCGCTCTCAAAAATGAACTCGAAAATACAAAAGATGAACTTCTTCAAGCCGAAAAATCCATTCCAGTGAATGAAGAGGTACAGCAGAGACTTCAGACATTGAGCATCTCTCTTGAAGCCTCCGTGCAAAAACAAGATGCCCTTCAGCTAGAGTTTGATCATCTTTCAAGCGGCACGGAGGATATCAAAAATGTCTTGAGCATTATCGGTGATATCGCGGATCAGACCAACCTTCTGGCCCTCAACGCTGCTATAGAGGCCGCCCGCGCGGGTCAACACGGAAGAGGGTTCGCCGTAGTGGCCGATGAAGTACGAAAACTGGCAGACCGCACACAAAAAAGCCTTTCGGATATCCATTCTTCCATCTCTGTCATCGTCCAAGCGATCGTACAGGCAGCACAGAGTGTACAAGACAATCAAGAGGAGATGCAGGGGATCGTTGAAAAAGCCACAGAGATTGAAGCCCTGCTTGGACGCAAATAGTCAAAGACTTTTATTTAAGTTCGAAAGAAAAACGGTTCCATCCGTTTAGATGCTCATACATCAGCTTGTATCCGTGTGCTTCCAAGATAGCATTTACGATATAAAGACCAAGCCCAAAACTCTGTACGGCCTTGTGAGACTTGGTAAAAGGCTCGATGTAATACGAGAGCGGTTCATCCAGCCCTTTTCCATAGTTTTCAAACAAGATCCTGCCTTCTCTTGCAGTGATGATGACCTTTTTGTCATCTGCATATTTAATCGCATTGTCAATCATGTTTTTGATCGCCGTCGCAAAGAGCTTATAGTCAACATGCAGCATCAGGTCATCGCTGATATCAAGCGTATAGTTCTCGCTCTCGAAAAATCCCAGGTCGATCGCTTCGTAGATCACATCAACAGCTCTGTACTCTTCCACTCGAGTCTGCTCAAAACCTGAAGAGATCTGCTCGATGAGTGCCATCTCATTGATCAGCCCTTCCATTCGGATAAAGACATTCAAAAGACGGTTTTTATATTTGGTATCTTCAAGCATCTCGACGGAAAACCGCCCCTTGGTGATCGGCGTCTTCAACTCATGCATGATGTTACGCAGAAATAGGTTACGCGACTCGATCAGAACATTTATCTTTTTGGCTGCATTGTCAAACTCGTTGGAGACTTCGGATATCTCATCCTTGCCTTTTACCTTGAAGGAGACATTGAGATCCCCGTCTGCAAACTTTTTAATATTGTCACGTAACTTTCTCAGAGGATAAAAACTTCGAAGTACATAAGAGAATGAGAAAAGGATGATCCAGATAATGGTCAGATAAGCGTACAGAAGGTTTCCCATCGAGTAGGGTTTCAAGTCCTGGGCTTCAAGCATCAAGGAGGATTGCAAGGTGTTCAGAAAAAAGTAGACCTTGTCCTTGTAGATGATCATCTCTACAGAACTCTCCTGCAAGACACTCGGAGCAAAGATCATTCTCTCTTCATTTGCTACCAGTTCACTGTAAGGCTCAAAGACCTCTTTTTGTATCCGCTCCCCGACGGAGAGGATACTGTCTATTACAGCATCTTCGTGCAGGACATAGAGCCTGTAACGTGCAAGATTAGCCTCAAGAAGTTTCGTCGGACTCTTTCTTTGCAATACATCATTGTAAATCTGACGGATAAGCTCGTTCTTTGTAAATATATTTGAAAAATATTGCTGTCTGTTGAGTTGATAAAACTCCCACACTGTAAAACTGACGGTACTCAGTGTGACAAACAGCGCGATGAGGACAGTGATGAGTATGGAATATCTAGGCAAAGAGGTCCATGTTTATTTAAGAAGTTTGTATCCGATTCCGCGGATAGACTCGATCAGACCTTTATCGCCGATCTTGTTTCGAATACGTCCGACCATCACATCAATACTCTTGTTTGAACTTTCTTCATTGATCGCAGCCACATTATGGATAAGGTCTTCGCGTGATATAACAAAACCCTGTTTTTTGATCATAAAAGCCAGTATCCCATACTCCGCATTCGTCAAATCCAGTCGCTTCGACTTGTAACGGATCTCCATAGAGCCCTCATCCAGTTCAAAGTCTGAGTGTACCTGTTCACGATTCGTCTCTACTGTCTCATATCTGCGCAGAACAGAGTGTATACGTGCTTCGAGTTCTCTCGGATCATAAGGTTTTGGCAGATAGTCATCTGCACCGAGTTCCAAAGCTGTTACCTTGTCTTTGATATCGGAACGGGCGGAAGAGATGATGATAGGCACATTCTGTTTTGCGCGGATCTCCGCACACACTTCAAGACCATCCATACCCGGCAGCGTAAGATCCAAGATCACAAGGTCAAAAGGTTCCAGTTTCAATCGGCTCAAAGCCTTAAACGGGTCATCTTCCGTCTCAATCATCATATCAAGGTCTTCTAAAAACTCACTGAGAACCTCTGCAAGCTCCAGATCATCTTCAATCATTAATATTTTTATCATGGATTAATTGTAGCAGAATTTTACAAATAATTAATACTTCAATGAGCATCATCCATGAAGGATGAGACTGTGTATCAAGAGACGATAAGAAGTGTCAGTCTGTACGCGATAAACGCAAGCACATAAGCGACTACTGTCGTCAAAGCGAACAGATAGAAAAAGTACTTGATGCCTCCGGCTTCTTTTGTAAAGACAACAGAAGCCGCCAAACACGGAAGGTATATCATGATAACGACAATAAAAGCTACCGCCGCAGGAAAGGAGATGTTTTTCGAGATCGCATTCATCAGACCTGAACTTTCGGCATCCACCTCATCTCCCAAAGCATACAGAACGCCCAAGGTCGAAACCACGACTTCTTTTGCTGCCAATCCGGTCTGAAGGGCTACTGCCATCTTCCAGTCAAAGCCCAGCGGCGTGAATACCGGCTCGATAAACTTGCCGATCTCCCCCAGGTAACTCTGCTCCAAAAGCTCTTCTTGCAGTTTGTTGTTCAAGACCCTCGCTTCTTCTTCACCTACACTCTCTATCTGGCTTGCATAACTCTTCTCCAACTCGAGATTGTGAGGATAGTTACTCAAAAACCATACCAGCATCGACGCCGCAGCGATAAAGGTCCCTGCTTTTTTCAGATACATCCATGTCTTTGTCTTGACCGTATGCCAGATCAGTTTAAACGAAGGAAGCCTGTACTTTGGCATCTCCATGACAAAAGGCTCATCCAGACCTTTGAATGCGGTCATGCGAAGTACTTTTGCCGCCATCAATCCGATCATTGCTCCGCCAATATAGATCGCAAAGAGGATATTTCCGGCCTGTGACTCTGCAAAAAAGGCACCCGCAAAAAGTACATAAACGGGAAGCCGCGCACCGCAGGACATGAAGCCTATAATAAAAAGCGTCAACAAACGGTCTCTGTCGTTTTTCAATACACGCGCAGACATATACGCAGGTATAGAACATCCAAACCCTGTAACGAGAGGGATGAATGACTGTCCGTGCAGACCAAACTTATGAAAGAACCCGTCAAGCAAGAAGGCGACGCGTGACATATAACCGGTACTCTCCAGCAAGGCTATCCCGATAAAGAGAATAACAATATTCGGGATGAAAAGCACAACTGCTCCAACACCCGCGATAATACCGTCGACGATCAAGGAGCGTACATCATCGTTGGATATCGTCTGTCCAACCACATCTCCAAACCAACCGAAAAAGGCGTCTATCCAATCCATCGGGATAGAACCGATCTCAAAAGTCAGCTGAAACAGCCCCCACATCAAAAACAAGAAGATAGGTATACCGAATAGCTGGTGGATAAGGACCTTGTCGATCTTTTCCGTCATACTAAGCTGCAAGATGTCCTGTTTTTTCGTCTTGACTGTTTCCGCGATGACACCCCGGTTAAAAGCCATATACTCTTCTGCGAAGACCTCTTTGATATCTTCCGTGTCATGATGAAGTTCGATATGTTTGCTCGCTTCGATAAGGATCGGCTGCAGTTCTGTCCAGATAGGATTGTCATGCAGCGTTCTATAGGTCTTTTTCTCATTTTGCAAAAGGTTTATCGCGATATTTCGGTTGGAGATATGCGCTTTAAACCCATGCTTATCCAGATACTCCGTTATCCTGACGATCTCTTGTTCCAAAGCTTCGGAAAAGATCAGCTTCTGTTCCTGTGTCGCAGCCTTGTCCGTTTTGATCGCAAGGTAGAGCATCTCTTCCAAACCGGTACGCGCGACGGCAGAGACCTTGACGACAGGAAGACCGATCAATTCTGAAAAATATCCGGCATCGATCTCTATGCCCTCGGCATCAGCCTCGTCCATCATGTTGATAGCCAGAACGATCTTCTTGCTCATCGTCATCAGTTCTGCGGTGAGCTGAAGGTTTTTTTCCAGGTTGGTCGCATCGACGACGTTCAAGATAAGATCATACTCTTCATTACATAAATAGTCATGCGTCACACGCTC
>JBFEYG010000027.1:0-15096 GCA_041562275.1 Sulfurimonadaceae bacterium
GGATCTGATACTTGGAGACGATGAAGTCCTTGCGCAAAAGAGGCACACCGACATAACGGCGTATGCCTGCCAGGTAGTCCAGGCTTCCCTGGAAGAAATGTGGTTCAGTGAGCACGGAGATCGCATTGGCACCGCCTCTCTCATAGGCCTGTGCTATAGCAAGCGGATCGAAATCCTCACGGATAACGCCCTTTGACGGGCTGGCTTTTTTCACCTCGGCAATGATTCTGTACGGTTCATCTTCTGTGGACTTGAGGTACTCGTGTACGGGTCTTGGCTGTCTTGCGTTAAACGCCAATGAACGTCCCAGCCAGTCAAGCGTGAACTCTTTTTCTCTGATCTCGAGGTCTTCTTTTGTCTTTTTTATAATGTCATCTAAAATCATCTACTGTTTCTTTTCCTTTTTCTGCTTGATACATTTATTTATCGCCTTGACATGCGCTGTTACTTCAGGATCGTCTTTACCCAGGTTCTTTCGTACTCTTTGCATCAACTTCAATGCCTGCGTACATTTTCCCTGCTTGTAGTAGCCCCAGGCGAGGGAGTCCAGATAAAACGGTGACTCTTTCTCCTGTTCTAAAGCCTTCTTCACATAAGCGATACCGCCTTTGACATCGATCTCATGATCGATAAGAAGATAGCCCAGATAGTTCAGGTAGGTCGGATCATCCGACAGTTCCAGGACATGCTTAAGTTTGGTTATGACAGACGAGAGCATCTTGGTGTCTTTTTTATCCGTGGCGCCTTCGTATTCGAAGATGGCACTCTGTCCAAGGTAGTAAGGGTCATCATCCTGCTTGTACAGCTTCTCGCCCAAAGCGACCACTTTGGGATAATTTCGCGTGTTGATATACAGCTGCAACAAGAGCTTGTCATCGCTTCCGCTCTTTTCCAAAAACTGGATCAGAGGAATGGTCTCTTTTTTATAACTGTAAAGTTTGACAACGGTAGCCGCATACTTCTCATCTTTGGTGTTGTCATAAAGTCTGAGATAGATGCGCAGCATCCCCTCTACATTGTTCTCTTCACTGTAAAAACTGCCCAGACGCATACAGGTGGTCTCAGAGCATCCGTGCAGCCGCATGTGTGTCTCAAGATGCGAGATCGCTTCGGCCTTGCGGTTCAGGTTCACATATAAGATAATCGCCATCTGATCCAAAATACGCTCATCATAATCGATGGTATAGGCACGTTCAAGATACCGCAGTGCAAACTCATACCGGCCCTGTATCATGTAGATCGAAGCGATCTGCTGGTACTCCTGGGCCGCTTGGGTCTCTTCGGCAAGTGCCAAAGCCGTGGACTTCGCATTCTCATACTCTTTTAACTCAACCAAAGCTGCTATCTTAAAACGCTCTAGCATGACGTCTGTCTGATCTGCGTCCAGTTCGGACTTGTAGACCTCTATCTTTTGCAAAGCCCGTTCATACTGTTTGGACTGAAGCATAGCCACAAGTTCCTCGTTACGGTATTCCAATTTATCCGACTTGGCATAGAGCATCTCATACAGAGCTATCGATGAGTTGATGTCGCCTTGACTCTTGGCATATAGAGCATAGATAGCCAGCCTGTCTTCATCTTCAAAACTTTTGACATTGGAAGGTACCGGGGTCTCATGATTGGAACATGCACTAAACATCAGCACCGATAAGAAAAGGGCAAAAGACAACATTCTAGACATCTTTTTCCTTTTTGGAGCCTAAGATCGATACACCCGCGTTCAAGACGTTAGTGGAAGGGTATATTATTCCAGGGCACTCGGCCTGAAGTTCCTCTTTGTGTGTTTTAAAATAGGGCCAAAACGGGAAAGTCCGGCATTGGGTAGGACGGACAGGATAGATCCCACACCCTTTGATCTGCCTGTCAAAGAAGACACAGTCATAAGAGTCACCGACCATATGCTCTTTGATAGAGAACTTATAGCCTCTTTTAAGCAGGTAGGTCTCCTTGAACTGTGCTATAGGAAGTCTCAGGTGTTCGGCTATGGCTGCCATCTCGTTTTGATTGAGGTGGATATTGCCGCTCTCACCTGTACAGCAATTACCCCCGCAGCTTTCACAGGCATTGGGATCAAAACTGTAATCATATCCGACTTCATTCATTAGAGGGAACATTTTATACTGTGTGTCCTTGCTTTTTTGTAGATCTCTTGTGCCTGCGGCGAGAACTCGTCTCCGTCAAATGCGATAAAAGGCTCTCTTGTCTTCATCAATGAGCGCGATCCTTTTCTCGCCTGTATCATCACCAAAGAGGCCTTTCTGTCTACTTTTGGATGCACAAACTGCACCGTCTCTATCGTCAACTTTGCTGCGGCAAGCGCGATACAGATAGTCTGAAACTGCTGAGGGTCATAGCAGAAGACAAAATGCCCGCGCGGGCCCAGGAGCTTGGAGACCTTCTTGAAGAACCTGTCCATCGGCAGATGCGTATTGTAACGCGCCGTATGACGCATCTCGTTCTCGCTCTTGGATGAACCCTCATGATAAAAAGGAGGATTGGAGATGATCACGTCAAATCCCTTATCATCCTCATATGCCAAAAAGTCGCTTTGGTGCATCGTATACGCTATACCGTTGACCTCGGCATTCTTCTTCGTGTACTCACAAAAAGCCCACTGCTTGTCTACACCCTCTACCTGTACCTTGTTGTCACGTGCGACCAAAAGACCAAGGACACCACAACCGCTTCCAACATCCAAAAGACGCCCTTTAAGATCAAACGACGAGATAAAATCATACAGATAGATAGAGTCGCTGTTGTAGCAATATCCCTCTTGAGGTTGATATAAAAGCAGTTTTCTGACCTTTTTAGTTATACTTTTAAAATAAAAAAGATTATATCTTATTTCTATTATTTAAAGGTTAAAAATGATTATTATTCCTGCCAGACTGGCCTCTTCACGCTTTCCAAAAAAGGTCTTGGCTGATATCGGCGGACTGCCTATGGTCATCCGAACGGCGAAACAGGTGGAACATCTGGACGAAGTCGCTATAGCCACAGATTCCCAGGAAGTCATCGACCTGTGTAAGGCGTACGGCTACAAAGCGATGATGACTTCAGAGACTCACAAAAGCGGGACAGACCGCATCAATGAAGCGGCCCAGATCTTGGATCTGAAAGATGATGACATCATCGTAAACATCCAGGCAGATGAGCCTTTCATCGAACCTGAGGTAGTAGGCTCCGTCATCAAACGCCTTAATGAACTCAAGGCACAAAAAGCTCCTTTTATCATGGCCTCTTGCTACAACGCAGTCAACAACGAAGCCGCCCAAGACCCGAATCTGGTCAAGGTCATCATGGATGTCAACCACGATGCCATCTACTTCTCCCGTAATCCTATTCCTTTTAACCGAAGCGGATCAGCGACCTATTTTGGCCATATCGGGATCTACGGGTTCACGAAAAAAAGTCTGCACGATTTTTGCGAACTTGACGATGCGCCTATCGAAGACATCGAAAAACTCGAACAGCTCCGCGCTATCTACCACGGCAAAAAGATAGCCATGGTCAAGGTCGCCAGTACAGGGTTTGGAATAGATACAGAAGAAGATCTCAAGCGTGCCAAACAGATCTTTCTTGGCGAAGAGTAGATCAGTTTAAGATCTTTCTCTCGAGCACATAAAGGTTATTGCTCTCATGGCAGGCATTCTTAAAGTGCTCTTTGAGTTCTCTGTCATAGGTGATGATATAGATATCTGCCTCTTTAGGGTTTAAGTCCTTGAAATTCTGTAACAAGACCCCGTCAGCAACATTCTTCCCGTGATCACATTTTGTAAAATTAAACGAGTTAAGGGTATTGGAGAAGTCATAGAGGTCCGCTTCCCACTCAGCCTTGAACAGATACAAAGAGTCCGGATTGCAAACGACATAGATATCCTCATCTTCGATCTCAAAAGGTTCTATGATATGGGAGAACATAGGAGAGACGTTTGAGAAGTTCTCTATATCCCAAAACAGATAGCCCCGGTTTGTCTTGGATGGGTGTTCTTTGTTGAAAAGCGTCAAGCGTTTTGAGATATTAAGATTGACATAGGCATTGTCGTTGACAAACTCTATCTTTTTCTTCAGCTCGCACGCGTCATCGCTGTTCATCCCAAACAGCTCACACATCTCTATGTACATCTGTAGCTCAAGCAGTTCTTTTTCCGAACCTCCCGGCTGATAATGATCAAAACTCTTTATCTTATTGGGTGAATACAAGAGATTGACGTTAAAAGCTTCCTTCGCTTTAAATGCACGGATGACACGGACAAAGATATTGTAGGCATTTCTGGTCGCTGCCAGTTCCACCCTCCCATAATACTTCTTATTGATAATAATCTTTTTCATGAAGAGATTATAACCCAAATTCCTGCGAAGGCAATCGTTGATGATTTTTTTTCACACAAACAAACACAATTAAAGTTAGTCTAGTATAATTGAACATTATGAAACAAAAGATTAAAGAGCGATTTCGCAATATCATCAACAGCGGCTGGGAGTTCAGCGAGGATGAGCGCCTTGAACAGCTCCGCTATCAGATCGTAAACATCTCCCTCATGTTTGCCTCTGTCGGCGTTCCGATCGGGATGATATACAATATCTTCTCACACAACTACATCCTTATCTACATTGAGTCCCTTGTGCTTGTATTCATACTTTATATTCTCTATGCCCTGCGTCAAAAACGCTCCAATTATGACCGAACGACGACCTTTTTAACCATTATCGTCTTGCTTTTTTTTGATACGCTCATACTCTTTTCAAGACCTGAAGAGATCAAGTTTACATGGATACTCGTCTATACTGCCGTCTTTATATTTTACAAAGGGAACAAGGTAGGCTGGCGATGGGTCCTCTTGCTCTCATTTTCCATCATCCTGTTAAAACTGCAGCCTTTTCTTCCTGTCTATTTTTCCTGGGTTCAGATCAGCTATTTTCTGTTGATCGTACTCGTCTTGACGGCTATCGTCTCGTTTTTTCAGTACACCATCGAACAAAACTACAAGACAATTCTGGAGCAGAAGCATACCCTTACCCGATTTAATCACGAACTTGAAAGTATCATCGAGGAGAAACTGGCCGAGAGCCGTGAAAAAGACGAGATCCTTTTTCAACAGTCCAAGATGGCAGCGATGGGAGAAATGATAGGTAATATCGCTCACCAGTGGAGACAGCCCCTAAACACCATTAGTGTCGTCTCCGGCGGTATGAGTATGCAAAAAGAGTTGGGGGAGCTTGACGATGCCGCCTTTGAAGAGAGTATGCGTACCATCAACGACACGGTACAGTTTTTATCACAGACTATCACGGATTTCAAGGACTACTTCAAACCGGAAAAACGCAAAGAGGCCTTTGATATACAGGTGTCCATCACCCATGACATCCGTCTTATCCAACCGAGCTATACAAGCCTGGGCATCAAAATCTTCTCTACCCTTCAAAACACCCCTGTCTATTCGTATAAGACCCAACTTTCACAAGTCATCTTAAACATCCTCAACAATGCCAAAGACGCACTTGTGAACTCTGCCCATAAGAACAAATACATCTTCATAAGCTCCTACAGTACCGAGCAAGAACTGATCATCTCCATCAAGGACAATGCAGGGGGGATAGATGAGGCTATACTATCAAAGATCTTTGAGCCCTATTTTACCACCAAACATCCGAGTCAAGGTACGGGAATCGGTCTGTTTATGACTCAGGAAATCATCAGCAAACATCTCGGCGGTATCATCACCGTTTGCAATGTCGATTACAGCTATAAAGATGAGCTATGCAGGGGTGCCCAGTTTGATATCATCCTCAAGACAGCTTGACGTCTATTATCTAAAAAGCAAGAAAAACTAGATACTATTTCGTATGCAAAACAAAACTTCTCTTCTCATAGCTGTTGTCGGCGGCGGTGCAGCCGGTCTGATGGCCGCGATCACCGCTTCCAAAGCAGGAGCGACCGTACACCTATACGAACAGAACAACAAACCGGCCAAAAAGATACTGGCCTCAGGGAACGGACGCTGCAATATCTCAAATACAAGTGTCACATCCGCAGACTATTTTGGACAGAGACCTGCCTTTAGCGACTTTGCTCTGAACAGTTTCAGTTTTTCCCAGCTTGAGAAGTTTTGTAAAAGTATCGGACTATTGCTCAATGTCCTTGACGACGGACGGGCCTATCCCCTCTCCAATGAAGCCAAATCGGTTGCGCTTAGTTTTGAAAGCTTCGCCATAGCCTGCGGTGTAGAGGTCTTTAACGAATACACCATCACGCAGATAGAGAAAAAAGAAGGCAAGTTCTATCTGCATACCGCCCTTAACACTTCTGAAGCTTATGATAAGGTCCTTATCTGCACCGGTAGCGAAGCAGCGCCCCAACTGGGCGGATCCGCTCTGGGATATGAGCTGGCAGCATCCCTTGGACACAGTATTGTCCCGACCTATCCCTCTTTGGTCCAGCTGCATATCAACTCGACTGTGCATGAGAAGATCTCCGGAGTAAAACTCGACGCCGAGGTCACCCTCTTCATCAACGCCAAAAAAGAGCAAACCATCAAGGGCGATATCCTTTTCACCAAATACGGTATTTCAGGCTTTGCTGTCTTGGATATCTCACAAATGGCTTCGGAAGCACTGCTTAACTATCAAAGCGTCGACATAGGACTTGACCTGCTTCCCAAGTTTGACAGGCAGAGTCTGAGCACCCAGCTCTTACAGATGGCGCAAAACCTGCCCACACACTCGATAGAGACGATACTCTGCGGACTGCTTCCTATCAAACTTTCAAAAGTGCTTCTTGAAGATGCAAAGATCCCTGTGCAGACCCGAGGCAAAGATATCCATACCAAGATGGCCAAACAGATCGTCTCGAAGATAAAAGACTGGCGTTTTGAGATCAGCGACACACACGGCTTCAAACATGCCGAAGTCAGCGGCGGAGGTGTCAATACGGATGAAGTCAATGAAAAGACGATGGAGTCAAAAGTATGTCACGGGCTCTATTTCGCGGGCGAAGTATTGGATATAGTGGGACGCCGTGGCGGCTTTAATTTTCATTTTGCCTGGGCAAGCGGTTATCTTGCCGCAAAAGAGATGAGCAGGCATTAGCGGATCTCAAATGTTTTTGAGAACTCCTCATTGCTTTCAAACTGCTCGATGTTGTCCACTCGCGAACCCACAGAACCCTCTTCAAGTATAGCAATAAACAGAGCAAAATCATCATCTTCCAATGCTGCCCCGGCCTCTACACGACCGTCTTCCAGGTTTCTGACATATCCGAAGAAGCCTTGTCTTATCGCTCTTTCGGCAACACTTTTCCTATACCAGACTCCTTGGACCTTGCCCGTTATGAGAAATCGATAGTTTTGCATCCTATACACCTCAACAATGAAATTTAGTTATGATAACACAAAAACAGGTTCGGGTATGAAAAAAACAAGTTTAGGAATCGACTTAGGCGGATGTATGAGCGGCAACACTGCCTTTGCCCTGATCGAATGGGATAACAGAGATGCCAATGTCATGGAGCTCTTTAAAGAGCCCAGACACAAAGACGCCCAACCCTGTTTTGAGTTTTTAAAAGAGGTCTTACATGCGTATAAGGTCGATGCCATAGCTGTTGATGCTCCTTTTTCGCTGCCGCGGGCATTGATCGAACCCGATTTCAACCCTCCCAGAAGAGAAGCAAACGGTGAGATAGCCAACCCTTATCTCTACCGCTACACGGATTATTGGCTCTATAAAGAATTTGCTCTGCGTCCTATGCCCCCAGCCGGAGACAGAATAGGAAGACTGACGGCCAGGATGATACAACTCCTGCGCGCTTTAGACTATCAAGCACCCTATATCCGCCTGAACCAGACCTCTGTCCCTATCTATGAAGTCTATCCCAAACAGATAGCACTCAGCATGGGCTACACAAAGTATAAAGAGAAGGAGGCTGATATCATGCAGGAGTTCGGTCTTCACGACGTTGATGATGAACATCTCATCGATGCTGTTCTCTGTTCTTTTTGCGCAACAAATATCCTGCAGAAGAAAACAGTCTTTCCGCCTCATGAAGCCGAAGATGAGGGTTGGTGCTACCCTCTGTTAGCGTGAAACTTTTAGACATTTTTAATCAAAGGCTTGTTAGCATAGATAAAAACAGAACCTAAAGGCAGATGATGACCACGTTGGAATGTTGGTTGCATACTCTTTTTTTCGCTGTGTTACAGATTTATCATCATCTTCTGCATTATAGAACTGCAAAATATAGCCTAAAAAGAGGAACAGATCTATGGTCTTGACACTCATAGAAAACTTGGGAAGATCGACCCTTACCTTCTTAAACATCTTTTATGAAGCCCTCTATTTTGCCTATCAATGCCTCTTCAAACTTATTCATAGAAAGTCGTATAACTCTGCCACAAAAGACATCCTTATCAAACAGATCTATTTCACCTCTGTACAGGTCTTGCCGCTTCTGTTTCTCATAGGCGTCATCTCCGGTGTAGTCATCGTCGCTTTGATCGTGCATTTTGCTCTGGACTACGGGCTAAAGGATCATATCGGAAACCTCATCATCTACATCATCGTCAATGAGGTCGCTCCGCTTACAACCGTTCTTCTCGTCGCGCTGCGTTCCGGTGCCGCGATCAACACCGAGATAGCAGTCATGAAAGTCTCCAATGAACTCAACACGCTAAAAGCCTTCAAGATAGACATCATCGAATATCTTTTTTTACCCCGTATCCTTGCGGGCATCGTATCTGTCATCATTCTGGCCTCCCTGCTGAGTATCATCATGCTTTTAAGCGGTTATCTCTATCTGCTCTTCTTTTTAGAGACAGGTCTGGATCTGTATGTACGTACGCTGACGCATGCCATAAACATCAATGACTTCACCGTCTTGTTTGCCAAAGGACTTCTTTTCGGTTTTTTTGTCATACTTATTCCCATATATTCGGGTCTGAGTTCGAGTATGACCTATACCGGTATCCCCATCGCTGTTTTAAACGGGATGGTCAAGATCATTATCGCGATTATGAGTATTGAGGTGGTAGCATTACTGATTCAATTTCTGTAAAACTCTTCGAGAGCCGTCGGGATATCAATCTCTTTAAAGAGAAAGCCTACCTTCAAGACAGCTATGCTTTTGTCTCTGTCTCGACACCCCTGCTCTCCAACCTCTCAATGATCGAAAACATCTCGCTTATCCTGCAGGTACATCAAGGTCTAAGCCGAGAAGCCGCCCATAAGGTAGTTCATCAGGATCTTAAGGCCTTGGAACTGCTGCATCTGGCCCAGTGGCGTTATGATATCTGCAGTGAAAAAGAGCTCTTTTATGTTCAACTTATTCGTGCACATATGCAAAAAGATGCTAAGATTGTCATAGACCAACCTTTTGCTTTTTTAGCAGAAGAGGTAGATCTGGGGTTTATCTTTACAGCGCTTGACCGCCTGATGATAGCCTATGAAGAAGTCTTGATCATCGATCTTTTGGGGCAGAAAAGCCACTATAAGGAGACGGCATGCCATATCGAAAAATAGTACTGAGTGTGGGTGTCTTCATCATCATCAGTGCGGTCTTGATCCTTGTTACTCTTTTCTATGTCATCGAGAAAAAAGGTGTCTTTGAGGCGCAGTCGCATTATAAACTTCTGGCGAAAGATGCCGAGGATATCACAGAAGGGATGCCCATCCTTTTTTCCGGTTTTGAGATAGGACAGGTTGACAGACTCTCTTTGTACGATAACGGGGAAGTCCTTATCATCATCTCCATCCCCCGCCATAATACCAAATGGGTCCGTTCCAACTCTATCTTCACTCTGGAAAAACCCCTTATCGGCAAGCCCAAGATCACACTCACTTCTTCGATGAAGAGCCCTCCTCTTGATGAGAAGGTCATAACACGCATGCGGATCAAAGACGGCATCAACGAGATCATTACCAACATCCAACCTGTCGTTTCCGAACTGCAGAACATCGTTAAAAATGCCAATATACTGACCGCCTCTTTGTCCGATCACAATGCCAGCTTTCAAACCTCCCTCGTCCATCTGGAAAAGTTCTCCGACAGACTTGCCGACTCTCCGGATCTTTTACACACGATGACGGGAAATGCCCAGAGCGCCGTTAAGTTTCATGAGGCCATAACCAAACTCGATCTCGCCCTTGAAGATATGCGTTCTCTGGTACAAAACACAGACCAGGGTATCAGTGAAATACGCAGAGATATCATCTCGCCGGCCAATGCCAACATGCAGGAACTGCAGCTGATTTTCAAAGACATCAATGCCAAACTCAAAACCATCGATAATACCGTCAAGGTCATCGGCCAGTCGGATAAAGAGATCGCCTTTTTGAAAGATGAGATGCGGGTGTGGCTGGAAGAGGTCACGGAGCTATCCACCCGTGTCAATGCGATGATAGGCGAAGACCCCCAAGAAAGCATAACGCTTCCATAAGGTAAACGATGCAGCAAAGAACACTTATTTTATTCTTCATTTTTCTCTTCACCGGATGTTCCCATCCCCCGGCTGTGAACACATGGCAATACGATGCGGCCTCTGCTATGCAGGCCTATGAAAAGCATTTTCTGCAAAAGCATCTTCTGCGTGCCAAAAGCGATCTTTCACGTGCAAGAAGCTCTGCTTCCCAGTCTGCAGACCTGCATACACGTATCGATATTGAGCTGAGTGTCTGTGCTTTAAACCTGAGCATCTTAAAAGCGGATTTATGTGAGAATGCCTCTGCCTTGCTGCAGATAGAGCCTAATGATTCCCAATCCGCCTACCTCCATCTTCTCAGATCTGAGCTCAAAACAGAACAGATCAGTTCATTGCCTGTGCAGTATAGACCCTTTGCCGAAGCTATTGCAGACAACGACACCCTTGCGATCAACACACAGATAAGACAGATCCGACCTTTGAGCTCCCGGCTCGTTGTTTCTGCACTTGCTCAGGAGCAGATCAGTAACGAGAACATAGAAGGTCTTATCACGGAACTCTCTTATCACGGGTACAAGAATCCTCTTCTCGCCTGGCTTAAGGTCCAGATGAACAATGAAACAGATCTGCATAAAAAAGTCAAACTTCGAGCAAAGATCGCTGTATTGGCATCTGAGTAATCCAAAAGACCCGCTACTGCTGTAGAGACTTCTTTAACCGTATCTATTCAGCCTGCAGAAAACAATCGCTATAATTAAAAAACTGAACTATAATAAAAGTCAATGGAGCAAAAGATGAGACTGTTTGCATCACCCTTCATAACAAGACTGATCATCCCGATCAAAGCAGATCTCTGATGCCTTTACAGACAGGGTGGAAACACTTTCCTTTTCAGGAGATAAATCTAGAGCCCGGGAACTTCGCCGAGGGGCTGAAGGGTCTGCGCATAATCCAGCTCTCTGATCTGCATCTTAAAAAGAGTCTGGATATTGCTTATCTTGAACTCCTTGTCAAAAAGATCAATGCGCTCAATCCCGATCTTGTTGTCTTTACCGGCGATATCCTTCAGACATTTGCCTATAGACTTCGCAGGCATTTTCATGCTTTTTCTGCCTTGGAAGCACCTGCGTATTATGTGACGGGCAACCATGATGTCGTTTACGGGCCCAAGAGTCTTGAAAAAGAGCTGTTCAAGCACAAGATATTCTGTCTGGACAACCGCATAAGTATGCTCAATATCAACAACACGCCCCTTCAGCTTGTCGGTCTGGCTGACAGGTACAGTTTTGCACGGGGCATCAAGCGTCCCATAGAAGAGCTCTTTTCCAGACTGGATGAAAACATCTCTACGATCCTGCTTGCCCATCAGCCCAAAGATATCGAACATATCGGAAAATATCGCATCGATATCCAGCTCAGCGGACATACACACGGGGGACAGGTCTATCCCTTCAACAAACTGGTCAAACGTCTGCAGCCCTATTTTGCAGGGCACTATATTCACGGAAAGACGATTCTTTATGTGACCAGGGGATTGGGATATTGGGGAGCTTCTATCCGGTACAAGGCTCCCAGCGAGATCCCCGTCTTCACACTTAATTAACATTAAAAGAGTATAATATTCCACCTCACTTTCAAAGGAAAACACACATGCATAAGCTTGTCACCCTGTTTCTCTTCGCTTTTTCGCTTCTTGGTGCCGATTTGATCACGGTCAATTCACCCTTGAACCAACTCAATAACTTTAAATATGAAACGCCTCAAGGTCGTCAGATGAAAGTGCCTAAAAGCACAGAACTTGTCGTCATCGCCTTTGAAAAAGACACCGGTGCTCTTGTCAATGAATTTTTAAATACCCAAGACCCTTTTTATATGCCAAAACGCCGTGCTGTCTTCATTGCAGATATCAACAAAATGCCGACCATCATCACCAACATGTTTGCCCTGCCTAAACTGAAAAAGTACAAGCACCTTATCTACCTGCATTATGAAGACCAGTTTCAAAACGCTCTCCCGCACAAAGAAGAGCAGATCACTCTTCTGCATGTAAAAGATGCGAAGATCGAGCGTGTCTCATACGTCTCGACACAAGAAGAACTCAAAGCGGCCATTGAGAAGTGATATCGCTTAAAGCTCTCAGTAAAAACCCTTTCAAAAGTTTTCTGATCTTTGCCTCTATCACCATCGCAGTGATGGCGATATTTCTGATCACCTCTGTCTCTCAGGGTGTCATCGGGATGTATTCCAAGATGATCAAGACGGACGGGGATATCATCATCACCCAAAAAGGGATCGCCGACACTTTTTTCTCCAATGTCGATATTGCTCTGCTGGAAAAAATCGATGCAATAGAGCATGTCAAATCATCTTATGCGATGATCGTCGGAGCATCTCCCGTCGGGCACATCCCTATCGCCGGGATCTACGGCGTAAGCAAAAACCACCTTGCACACTATAAGCTCTCCAAAGGAGAGTATCCCAAAGAAGGAGAGGTGCTTCTGGGAAACACCCTGGCCAAACAGCTCAAGAGTAGAACTGTCAAGATCGGGAACAAACGCTTCAAGATCTCCGGCAGCTACAGCAGCGACATCGGTTTTGAAGAAGGCGGAGTCGTGATGAACATCGACGATGCAGGCAAGCTTTTCAGCCGTTCGGCCTCTTTCATCCTGGTATCTTCGGACTCTCCAGCTGCCACACAGACCATCCAGGAGAAGATCATCCTGCTCGATGACGAGATAGAGGTCAAGACGACACAGAGTTTTATCCAGGAGTATAACCAGTTCAAGATCATCGAGAACTCCTCTCTTGTCATCTCTTCGCTTGCCTTTGCTATGGGACTTATGGGTATCGCTTCGGTGATGAGCATGATTGTGAACTCACGCAAAGAGGAGTTTGGGATCATGCGCGCACTTGGAAAAAGCCGTCTGTTCATCATCAAAAACCTCTTTCTTGAGACCCTTATCATGAGCTTTTCGGCCTATCTCTTTGCCCTTGTCTTGAGTCTTGGCATCTTGGCTGCACTGCCGCATATACAGATGCTTCAAGGCTATGTCAACGGTTCGCTTACGCTGAGTACGGCTTTATATGTCCTGGCCTCGACCATTGTCATGGCACTGATCGGAACGCTTATGCCTGCGTGGATCGCTTCCAAGACAGACCCCGTTCTGTTGATCAATCAAGGATGTTCATGATCTCCGCCTCGAACCTTTCACACTTTTACGGCAAGGAGCAGGTCCTTCATGAGGTCTCTTTAGATATTAAAGCAGGTGAGTTTGTCTTCTTAAGCGGAACCAGCGGAAGCGGAAAGTCCACCCTGCTTTCTATCCTCTCTACCCTGCTTAAACCTTCACACGGAGAGCTGTTCATCGAAGACACCTCTGTTGAGCAGATCACTGATCTTGACTTCTTTCGTCAGAGCAGGATAGGGTTTGTCTTCCAGTTTCACTACCTCATCAACTATCTCAGTGTCTATGAGAACATCGAACTTGCGGCCCTGGATGAGAAGAAAAAGAACATCAACACTCTGCTTGACGAGCTTGGCATCTTGGAACTTGCCAAACGCTACCCCAATGAGATCTCCGGCGGACAGAGACAGCGTGTAGCTCTGGCAAGGGCACTGATCAATGAACCGCGCATCATCTTTGCAGATGAGCCGACAGGAAGTCTGGACTCGGCAAACAGCACCCTTGTCTATGAACTCTTGGCCAAAGCCGTACACAAAGGAACAACCGTGATCGTCGCTTCACATGACCAACAGATACAAGACTATGCAAGCTCAACCTTAAGGATGGTAGATGGAAAGATTTCATAGACTTATTCACGACACGATGCCACTGTGGACAGGGACCTTTCTGTTCTCTGTTCTTGTTGGGACGGTATATGCTGCCCAGCTTCTGGGTCTTACACTCTTCAACGACACTTTTTTGGACCCGATCACGACCCGTTCGCTGCATATCACTCTGATGCTCTACGGGCCACTTATGCTCGCGCTTTCCCTTCTTCCCTTTGCCCTTTTTCACAAAGACGGTCTGAGCCTGGATAAGGCGGTCATCCCGCTTAAAAACTACTTTTTGCTCTGGCACCTCTTTCTTTTTATGGCGGTTGTCTTTATCGGTCTGGGATCACAGCGTGGGCTTGCATTTTATGACTTCCCCTATGAGCTGAACTTTGTGCTTGCGAGCTCGGGAATATTTTATATCATCGCTATCTTCAAGACCATCAAACAGTACGAGGTACCGCCTTTATGGGTCAAGGTCTCCAAGGCACTTCTTTTTATTGCGCCGATCTCTTTGCTTGTGTTGATGAACCCTACCTTCGGCCAGGTGGAAAAGACGATCACTGGTCCGCACGGCGATAACACCCTGGGGATGAGTTTTACCCTTATCCCTCTTTTTTACCTGCTCATCAAGATCCACGCAAAAGAGAGCTTTGTACCCAAGTGGCATATCTTTTGGGTGCTCCCTCTGGCGGGTTACGCGCTCTCCGTCGGCATCCGTATCTTTAGAGGAGAGCTTAGCTATAATGAGGAGTGGGTCTTTCAATGGCTCACCTTTTCCTATGCGCCGCTTCTGATCAAATGGTGTAGAGATGCGAAACTGAGCTATAAGCAGACCCCTTATCTCATCATCTCGATCTGGACTTTTCTCTTTATCATGGTGCAGGGAAACATCCTTTTTATCCCGGA
>JBFEYG010000028.1:0-14670 GCA_041562275.1 Sulfurimonadaceae bacterium
GGTTTGGCTAGCGGTGCAGATGCTGAAGAGATCGCAGCGTATGTAGCTGGTGGTATGAAAGGTGATCAGCCTGCTTCATTTGCAGCATGTAGTTCATGTCATGGTGAAGATGGTAAGGGTCAGTATGGTACGGCTCCAAGTCTTGTAAGCTACGATGTTGACCTTTTACGTAATGTATTGAAAAATGGTAAAAAAGGTATGATGGGCAACATGCCAGCATTCCCTTATGTGTCAGACGAAGAGGTTTCAGCAATTGCTGAATATCTCCAAAGCACAAAATGATTAAGGACTTTTTAGTTCTTACAAAATTTGTACTCTCTTTCGCAGTAAGTCTCTCCGCACTTTTTGCCTACATGATGGCAAAGGGTGAGGCTGGAGCAGACATGTTTATCGCAACTTTAGCAGTACTTCTTGTAGCATTGGGCGTTTCGGCGGTCAATGAGGTACAAGAGCACAAAGAAGACGCAAAGATGGAACGGACTAAACACCGTCCTATCGCTTCTGGTAAATGGTCTCCTCGTACGGGGCTTGCTATTGCAGGGGTACTGATTGTAAGTTCATTGATTTTGATTTACAACCTGCTAGGTTTTGCAGGTTTGAACCTGATACTGTTCTCGTTCATCTGGTATAACGGTTTTTATACACCGTTGAAGAAGAAAAGTGCTCTGGCAGTTGTGCCAGGTGCTTTGTTAGGTGTCGTACCTCCTGCTATCGGGTGGTTGACAGCAGGCCATAGCTTGTGGGAACATGAGTTTTATGCTCTTGGTCTGTTTTACTTTATTTGGCAGATACCCCATTTTTGGCTTCTTGTGATGTTTCATCACGGTGAATACAAAGGTGCAGGCTATCCGACAGCATTACGTCTTTTTGGAAGAAACTCTTTGCAGCGTCTGACATTTATCTGGATGCTGTTTACGATTCAAGCAGGTGTTTATATGGCAGGTGTTTTTGTGATCTCAAACTCTGTTATTATCGCCTTGTTGGTTCTTGCAGCTGTCTTATGTTTTGTCAGCAGTTTGCAGCTTTTAAAGAAAAAATTTGAACTGACAGATGCGCGTAAGGTATTTATGCAGTTTAATCTTGTTTTCTTGAGTACGATTATTCTTGTGACTATCGATGTCATGCTTGAACACTCTGCAATGTAAGTCAAAGCAATAGCTTTGACCTGCAAATAATCATTCTACTTCAATACATATCTAAATTTTAACTGTCTCACTGTATAATCTCTCTTTAACTATTACAAGGAACTATTTTTATGTCTAATTTTTCACTTAAAACAATTATGGCTGCGTTAGCCAAACCAAATGGGATGAAACGTACAATCTATAATCAAGCACCTATTGGCGGTATCGACAGTAAGTTTATTGTACTGTTTTTCTTCGCTTTGCCTTTCTTAGAATATGCTGCTATTTTTAATCCTATTGTTTTTACTAAACTTGGAATTGCACAGAGTATCGTCGCATTTATTGTTCTGCTTGTTTTTCTTATGCAGATGGTCTTTGTGGGGATATTACTTAATAATAAAAGAGTGGTCAAGAAGATAGTCACTTCATGGGAACATTATTTTCCGGGAAAAGACTTGAAGGCGGTCCTTTCATCAGGAACTACGCCTTACAGTGATTTTTTTAAACTGTATAAAGCATCAGCAGACTTGGAAGAAGAAGCACTGCACAAAGCTTTAAAAGAAGCATTTATCCGCATGGAGGAAGAAAACAAGGATCTTGTTGAAGCGATTAAAAAAGATAAAAGCAGGGCGTGATAGTTTAATCTTCTTTCACTTCATTGATCGTCTCTACAAGTTTTCTGTAGAAGTCGTGGCTGTCTGGGAGTGATAAGTTACTCTCTCTTTGTATCTTTCCCCACATCGGTTCAGGAAAATAGGAATCTTCTTTAAAACGTGCCATGACATGGATATGCAGGTGGGGAAGATAATTCCCAAAAGCAGCTATGTTGATCTTTTCAGGCTTGTAGTACTCTCTCATCTGCTCCTCAATCGTCTCCATCACTTCATATAAGCGCATTCTAAGTGCTTTTGGTGCATCCGTCAACTCTTTATAAGGCTCGGTTGTAAATATCTTTAACCAGGGGATCTCGCTCTCATGGACTTCGATATAAAAATCCTGATGTTTATAAATGATCATAGGTCTGCTTTGATGTTAAGATGGAAGAAGTATAAGATAAAATGTATTAGAAAGAAAGAAGAGCGTCTGCGGTTGCCCATAAAGGGCTCCGTAGTCTTGGCTAGTAGCGCTCGCGGCTTCCGCCACCATCACGGTTACCACTGCTGCGTCCGCGGCTTCCGCCACCATCACGACTTCCGCCGTCACGGTTGCCACGGTATCCGCCGCCTCCGCCACTTCTGTTTCCGCCACTGCGGTTACGGTTTCCACGGTATCCGCCGCGTCCGCCGCCGCTGCTTGAGCGTGATTCCATACGTGCAAGTACCTTGGCAAGCTTTTCTTCATTAAGACCGATAGTCTCAGGTCCGTTGATCGGCTCTTTTCTAAGCAGGACGGAGATGACCTTGTATAAAGCGGTCTCATGGTCAAAAGAGTCGCCTATAGCCGCTACGATCTGCTGAGCTTCATCAAAGATTTTTTGTTTGATGATCTCATCGGCAAGTGAACCCAAACGGTTTTGGATGACCTGGCCTTTGGTCGGGATATAACAATGTTCCATCGTCGTTCCGACTTTTGACTTGATACGCTGAAGTTCTTTGAACTCATGCGGCGTGACAAGCGTGATCGCTACCCCTTTGTTACCCGCACGTCCTGTACGTCCGATACGGTGTACGTAAGACTCAGAATCAAATGGGATATGATAGTTGATGACGTGCGATACATCATTGATATGAAGACCACGCGCAGCGACATCGGTTGCGACAAGGATATCGACACCTGCACCTTTGAAACCTTTGATAACGGCTTCACGCTGATCTTGTTCCATATCTCCGTGAAGTCCCTTAGCTGAGTATCCCGCAGCTGAAAGTACGTTTGATACACGGTCAACTTCACGCTTCATACGGCAAAAGACAACAGTCTTGTTTGTCTCATCCGCATCCAAAAGACGGATCATCGCATCATCACGTTCTTTTTCGTCGATCACATAATAGTTTTGAGTGATATTCGTATTTGTCGTCTCTTCGCGGGTGATCGCGACAAACTTAGGGTTTTTAAGAATACGGTCAGCCAGTTTTTTGATCGGAGGCGGCATAGTCGCTGAGAAAAGAAGTGTCTGACGTTCTACAGGAAGATAGTCAAAGATCTCGTTGATATCATCCAGGAAACCCATATCAAGCATCTCATCGGCTTCGTCCAGGATGACCATCGCCGGGTTGAAGTCTTTGATCATCTTTTTGGAGAGCATGTCCAAAAGACGGCCGGGTGTAGCGACAACGATCTGCGCACCGCGGCGTACAAGATCGACTTGACGCGTATATGAACGTCCGCCGTAGATAGTCACGGTACGGACGTTTGAGTTCTTACCATAGAGAAAAAGTTCGTCTGATACCTGGTTGGCAAGTTCACGTGTCGGTGTGATGACAAGGACCTGTACGCCCTCACCTTTGATATTGTTGATAGCCGGAAGACCAAAAGCAGCAGTTTTACCTGTACCGGTGTGGGCCTGGCCTACAACATCGTTTCCGTCCATGATAAGAGGAATGGCTTGTTCTTGAATAGGGCTTGGCTGTTTGAAGCCGACAGCAGTAATAGACTGCAAAAGTTTCGGATTGAAGTTAAAATCATCAAATGTCATTGATTGATACCTTTGTGCGAGACTGGTTTCTCACTCAAAAGGCGTTTCCCCGATGAACAAAATAGTAGTCTCTGTTAAATTTTACGAAAGAAATATCGGTAACAACCGAGCAATTCTTTGTTTTGCGGAATTATACTTAAAAGTTTATTATAATAAGCATAAGTGTTACCATTAGTAAATGGCCTAACATTAGATTAATAATATTTAATTTCAGTATAATGGGAAAATTAGAAAATTTCAGGACGTTTGATGGATTATATTTTATTGGCAGCCTCTGCAATAGGCGGCGTTGTAGGGTTTTTACTGACGTATCTGTTCTTGGCTTCAAAGTTAAGATTCAGGGATGAACAGATCGCGAATCTGCTTCAAGAAAGAGATGAACTGGACGATGAACTGCGGGAACTACAGAGTAAATATGAAACACAGCGTGAAGAGAACCTGGGTATCCAGACATTGCTCTCGGGCATGGAAGTCGAAAGAGACATGCTCAAAGGACAGTTGAAAGAACTTTCGGGCGTACATGAAAATTATGCTCAGCTTCTCTCACAGAACTCGGGACTGCAGGTAAGACTGGAAGAAGAACAACGGCAGAACAGTGAAAAACTTGCTCTGCTCAAGGGGGCGGAAGAAGAGATGAAACTTCAGTTCTCCAAGCTGGCCAATGACATCTTCGAGCAGCGTTCAAAGGTGCATGCCGAACAGAACCGACTGCAGCTTGATACTATACTCAAACCCTTTAAAGAACAGGTCGATGCCTTTGGCAAAAAGATCGAGGACAACTACATCACCGAGACGAAAGAGCGCCATCTTCTTAAGGACCAGATCGTTCAGTTGCGGTCTTTGAACGAACGTCTAAGTGATGATGCCAACAATCTGACCAAAGCGCTAAAAGGTGAGAACAAGACTCAGGGTAACTGGGGAGAGCTGATACTGGAGCGGATCTTGGAGAGCTCGGGACTGCGTGAAGGACATGAGTACGAGACTCAGGGAAGCTACAAAGACGAGCAAGGTAAGATGTACAGGCCCGATGTACTTGTTCACCTTCCTGATGAGAAAGATATCGTTATCGATTCAAAGGTCTCTCTGGTCGCGTATGAACACTATATCAAAGCGGAAGACGAGATCGAAAAAGCGAATGCTCTTAAGCAGCATATAGCATCGATACGGGCACATATAAAAGGTCTGAGCGATAAGAAATATGAGGACCTTGTCGGGGTGAAAAGCCTTGACTTCGTTCTCTTGTTCATGCCGATAGAAGGAGCATACATGCTGGCCTTGGAGAACGATGCCAACTTCTTTCAAGAAGCGATCAAAGAGAACATCATGGTTGTCGGCCCCTCAACGCTTCTGGTGACACTGCGGACAATCGAGTATATCTGGAGAAATGAGCGACAAGAGCAAAATGCGCAGGAGATCGCTCAGAAAGGCGCAGACCTGTATGACAAGTTCGTCGGTTTTGTCGAGGATATGGAAAAGATCGGCGGGCAGATCAGCCGGACCCAGGAATCCTATGACAGTGCTATGAACAAGCTCAGTACAGGCAAGGGCAATCTGATTAAACGCACGGAAGATATGAAAAAGCTTGGGATCAAGACGAAGAAAAAGATCGATGCCAAACTTCTGGAAGAACAGCTGTAGATGTTGCGCGAAAAAAACATACCCCGTCTTATCATCGTTGTTCCTGTAGCTGCGGTCATCGTACTGACCCTTCTTATCGCTTATTTTTATGTCTCCTATCGGCATCAGCATTTCAAAGTCGAGAGTGAACGCCTGAAACAAGAGTATATCATCGGGGAGAAGAAAAACCTTGAGAACCGATTGCAGTCTTTATCACTGCTTTTGAAAACGAAATACGAAAACATGCAGGTACCTATGCAAGAAGAGCTGATATCGCGGGTAAACATCGCCTATGATACCGCGAAGTACCTCCACCAGCGGTACTCCCGCGGGTATAATGAGGAGGCGGTAAAGGTACTGATACTTGGAGCGCTTTCGAGGATGACCTGGGGGGATAAAAAAGATTTCATCTGGGTAAGTGATAAAAAAGGAAACAATTTTTTAGCACGTCAGGAAGAGCTTAAAAAAAATCTTTTTGATTATCAGGATGCTGACGGACGCTATATCATACAAGAAGAGATCGAAGCCGTAAATACCTACGGGGAAGCTTTTTTAAAGACACGTTTTGATCCCAAAGAGCCTCGTGTCCAGTTGATGTATCTGAAGGATTTCGGCCATTATGACTGGTTCTTCGGTACGGGCATGCATTATATTGATGAGTATGAGAGGATAAAGAAGAACATCGTATCCATACTCTCCGCGATCCAGACCGATCCTGATGAGTATTACTATATCGTCAATTCCAAAGGGGATATCATCTATCATCCCGGTATGGCATCAGAGACGAACATATTGGAGCTAAAAGACAAGAATGGTTATGCCTATGTCCAAGAGCAGATAGCCAAAGCGATAGAAGAGGGCGGCGGATACACCAGCTATATGGCAAAGTCCAGGACTTATGATCAGTATTCACAAAAAACGACCTTTAGTGTCTACTTCAAGCCTTTTGACTGGGTCATCTCAACCGGGTTTTATGCGCTGAACATCCAAAAAGCGATCGACAAACAGCAGTCTGCACTCAAAAACGAGATCGAGATCGAGATACGGACTATCCTGTTGTTCTCTTTTATCCTAGCCATTATCGTCATCATGCTCACTCTTGGCTTCTCGCGCAGTGTCACGGAAATATTCTTGAATTATAAAAAACGTGTCCAGGAACGTGAAACGGCGTTGCAAAAACTGAACGACTCGCTTAAAGAAAGGGTCGAGATCGAAGTCGCTGCACAAAGGGAAAAAGAGAAGATGCTTATTCAGCAGTCCAAGATGGCCGCGATGGGCGATATGATCTCGATGATTGCACATCAATGGCGACAGCCTCTGAACCAGATGTCCTACGTGATGATGAATATCGACGGAGCCTATGATGAGCGTACACTCTCACGAGAGTATCTGGATAAGAAACTTAAAGAGGGTGAGAACCTTTTGGAGTACATGTCACATACGATCGAAGACTTCAGGGACTTTTTTAAACCGGACAAGGAGAAAGAAGAACTTTTCCTGTGCGATCTGGTGGACAGTGCGATCGGTCTGATCGAAAAAGGTCTGGAAAAAGATCAGGTCAAGCTAACCAGAGAGTATCACTGCAACAAAAAAGTTTTTTTATACAAGAACGAGATGATACAGGTACTGCTTAATCTGCTTAAGAATGCCCAAGAAGCCCTGGAAGGGCATGAGGATCCAGCGATATGGATACGCATTTTTGAAGAAGAAAGCCGGGCTATGATCTCTATCCGCGACAATGCGGGCGGTATTGCAGAAGAGAACATACAAAAGATATTCGAGCCTTATTTCTCGACAAAAGCCCATCATGGTACGGGACTGGGTCTGTATATGTCCAAGATGATCATTGAAGAACATATGAATGGGCATCTGAGTGTTGAGAACAGGCCTGAAGGGGCTGAGTTTATTATCAGCTTGAAGGTTTAAACGTGCGGCAGCAGAAACCAAATCTGCCCAGATCAAAGACTAATCCGGAGAATAGACTTTCAGTTTATATCCGACACCGGAGATGTTCTCAAGGGCATCATCGGGAAGCTTTTTGCGAAGTGCACGGACAAGCGAACGGATAGCATCCGAACTCATGCCTTCATAAGGCCAGACCTGAGCCTCGATCTCTTCATAGGTGACGACACGTGAAGTATTGAAGGCGAGAAGGTCGAGGAAGAGAAGTTCGTTCTTGGTCAGCTTGACGGCTTTGCCTTCGCATAGGATCTCTTTGGAAAAGGCATTGTAGGCACACTCTCTGGATAGAGGAAGTGAAAACTTGCTCTTGTCTTCCATCCTTTGCAGGGATAGTTCAAGTGCACTCATAAGTTTGTCTTTGGTGATGGGTTTTATGATATATTTGACCAGCTGAAGCTCAACGGCTTTCATCAGATAATCCTGATCGGTATAGGCCGTCGCGATGATGATAGGTGTCTTCTGATCTTCACTGCGGATATATCGGGCCATATCGATCCCGTTCATCTTCGGCATAGAGATATCGGTGATGATGATGTCGGGTTTTTCATCTCTCCAGATATTCAGAGCCACTTTTCCGTTCTCTGCTTCATAGACCTTTTTACAGATCCGCTCCAGGTACTCGACGGCGACTCTGCGTACCTCTTCATCATCTTCGACATAGAGAATCGTATAGTTTTTAAGTATCTCTTTGTTCACTATTGTCCTTGTGCAGGTTGAAATCTTTTAGTATGTATTTAATTATATCAGAAACGTAACGGAAAAGTTTCTTTGGAAAACTAGCCGTGGCAGTTTTGGCTTTGCCAAAAAGTTTCTTTGGAAAACTTGTGTACAATATTGCTATGAATAAACGATGTTCTGAATTGGACCTGTTACGGGGGGTCGCTGTAATATTGATGGCATAAGCTGGATGAAAGTCTGGAAGCGTTCAGTCAGGCTGACAGCGGTATCGGTTCTGATCTCAGTCGGGAGTTATTTTGTCTTTCCCTCAAAGAGAACAAAATCGGTCAACGGGTCGCTTATTTAGGAAAGCACTCTTTGATCATCTATTTACTCCACCAGCCAATACTGTTTGGGGTGTTTACTACGATAAAATTGAGAAGGTAGCAGATGAGAATTTTAATGCTCGAAGACGATAGATCTCTTGCTGAATTGGTATGTGCTTATTTAAGCACGGAGTTCAGAGTAGACTGTGTGCATGATATTGATGAGGCTAAGGCCTATATCGAACGATACGATTATGATGTCGCTTTGCTGGATAGGAATATCGATGGACGTGATATCGGTTTGGAACTTATTGAGAAGATTAAGTTTAAAAACCCTTCAACGGGTGTTATTGTTATTTCGGCCTACGGAACAGTTTCGGACAAGATAGACGGCCTGAATGTCGGTGCGGACGATTATCTTGAAAAGCCTTTTGACAATGATGAGCTTATGGCCCGTATATATGCACTTTCCAGGAGACACAGTATCCAGCAGCAGATCGAGATCGACGGTCTTGTCTGTGATACGGCTACATCGAGTATCAGCTATAAGGGAAAGAGTATAGACCTGAGTAAAAAAGAGAGTGACCTCTTCTTTTACCTCTTAAAGAACAAGAACAAGATCTACTCCAGTGACGAACTGCTTGATGCGCTCTATCTGCATCCGGATGAGCTCGCATCCAGTACGATACGCGTGACCATCGCACACATCCGCAAGAAGCTGCCGGTAGACCTTATCAAAACTGTGAAAACACGAGGGTACGTCATTGAAATTTAAAAGTATGCAGTCAAATATCATCGTTTTCTTTTTTGTCAGTGCCTTGTTGGCTATGAGTTTTACGCTGAGCTATATCTCGTACAGTTACTACCAGCAGATGGAGCAGACGATCAAAGGTGCATTGGATCTGATGCTCTCTGATATCAGACGGGAACATCTTGACCTTGATCTGCATCATGAAGAACTGGCGTTTTTTTCAGATGAGATCAAGACAAGCTCTTTCGGCAAACTTTTTGATGATCTGAAAATAAAAAAAATCGATCGCCTTCCACTCGAAGAAGAACACCGCATAAGTTCGTATGTGCCGCTTCAGCAAAACGAATACCTCTATCTTTCATGCAGCGATGCGTTGCTTAATGCAGAAGTGATCTCTTTTTCCATCAAGACGGCAGGTGTGTTCTTTCTTGTGTTTTTTGTCTTGGTCAGTGGCTTTGTCATCTATATCAAACAGCAGTTTCATTCGCTTCGCTGTCTGATCGATTTTTGCAAGATCTATCCCAAAGACAGAAGTGCTTATCCCGAGTGTAACGGGACTTATGAGGTGATGAGCCTGCGTAATGCCATTGTCTCATTGATCAAGACGAATGACAACCTCTGTGATCAGAGACAGGAGCTGTTTAAAGAAGCCGCGCATGAACTGAAGTCGCCGATTGCTGTTTTGAAAGCGCGACTCTCCCTGTTTGAGAAAGACAAGACGATGGATAAGCGTGATTTTGTCCGGCAAAGCCAGGAGGACATCGCTTACATCACCTCCAAGCTTAAAGAGCTTTTGTTCTTGAAGTCTATAGAGTGGGATATGCAGCTTCCCAAAGAAGACGTGAACATGGAAGACAACTGCAAGATGATGCAGGACGCATTTGAGCCTATCTTGCGCAAGAAACGTGTCAAAGTAGAATCGAACTGGGCGGAAAGTTTTGTGATATGCACCTACAAAGATGCGATGCAAAAAGTGCTGCAGGCTGTCTTTGAAAACATCTTTATCCATACCAAAGAAGAGTCAACGATTGTCGTCGAGGCCAAACCGAATGAGATCTTTATTAAGAACGAGATCGGGGGGAAAACAGATATCCCTCTTTTCTCTTCGTATATCGGGATGAAGATGATAGAGAGACTTTCGGACAAACTGGCTTATGAGTATAAGACGTCATCGGATGAGAAGTACTTTTACACCCGCTTGATCTTTCACTCGATTGAAGATGACAGCTGCAAACGCTAAGGAGTTCTATCATGCAGTTTTTAACACAGTTCTATTATGAAAAGACCTGGACAAAGGCCTCAGCCAAAGAAGTCTTGCGGCTGATCCAGAACGAGTTTCCGGATATTCCTGCCGAAGGGACTTTTGCTTATGTCGAGTCAGAGTGTAAAAAAGGCAAAACAGTCACGATAGGTGAATGCCGTTTCAAACAAGATGAGGGCTGAGAAAAGAGACATCTTTCCAGTCTGCGTCTATCCCCTGCCTGTCTTCTTCCATCTTTTTTAAGTAGAAAGACCTTATAATTGCGTACTCAAAATTTAGGACATATACATATGAAAATCATTCTTCTTGGTGCTCCCGGCGCAGGTAAAGGTACGCAAGCCCAGTTTCTGACAAAGAAATACGACATTCCCCAGATCTCCACAGGCGATATGCTTCGTGCGGCTATCAAAGCCGGTACAGAAATGGGAAAGATGGCAAAAGAATTTATGGACTCTGGCAAGCTTGTTACAGACGAGATCATTATCGGTCTTGTTAAAGACCGTATCGCTGAAGACGATTGTAAGAACGGTTTCTTATTGGACGGTTTTCCACGTACTATTCCTCAGGCAGAAGCCGTGACGGCAGCCGGTATCGAAATCGATGCCGTTGTGGAGATCGACGTTCCAGACGAAGAGATCGTGACACGTATGTCAGGCCGTCGTGTACACCAGGATTCAGGCCGTACCTACCATCTTGTCTACAATCCGCCGAAGGTCGAAGGCAAGGATGATGAGACGGGTGAAGCGCTGATCCAGCGTGCAGACGACAAAGAAGAGATCGTAAAAGACCGTCTAAAAGTCTACCATGACCAGACGCAGCCTTTGGTCAACTACTATCAGGACCAGGCAAGTAAGATCGATACGCTTCAATATATCCGTGTTGACGGAACACAGGATATTGCTGTCGTTCAAGAGACGATCACCAGCAAACTCGGCTAGTAGAATCCTCCTTTCTTAATGCCCTCCGTAAACTTGGCTTCTAGGTTTATGAAGGCTTTATACTTTCTTCGTTTATGTGCCCTGTAGCTTCCGGGGTACTTTTTTTCTTAAGCCATTTTTCCAGTACAGCGTTTAGCGTATCAGGGCTGATAGGCTTTGAGAGGTAGTCATCCATTCCCACTGAGATACAATGCTCTCGGTCTCCTTTCATAGCATTTGCTGTCATAGCGATGATAGGTATTTTTATATTCTCGTCTCCCGCGGCCCCCTGGCGGATCTTTTCTGTGGCCGTGTAGCCGTCCATTATAGGCATTTGACAATCCATCAGCACAAGTGTGTAAGGCGTGCTTTTATACGCCTGTTTTAAAGCATGGATGGCTTCTTCTCCGTTGTTGGCGACATCGGCTTGAAGACCGAAAGTCTCCAAGATACCGTTGGCGACGATCTGGTTGGTCATATTGTCCTCGACAAGTAATATCCTTGTCTCTTTTGGCCAAGGTATCATACTATCGGGTTCCGTCATGGCACGGAGATTGTCTGTGGTCAAGAAGTTTCCAGATTGTTGCAGTGTATCGGCGTCTTCTATCAGTACATTCAGCGCATTAAAGAGGTCTTGTGTCGTTGTCGGTTTTGGAAAATAGGCATTAAAACCCAGCTCAAAAAATACTTTTGCCTCGTTACGCGAACCGAGCGACGTCATCATGACCATTTTCATCTTATCGTACGCGCGGACAGAGCGCAGCCTTTTAGCAAGCTCTGCTCCGTCCATGTACGGCATATGCATATCGATAAGAGCAATGTCAAATGGCGGAGCGTCTGATTTGCTCAAATGTTCTTGGCAGAGTTTAAGTGCTTTATCTCCATCTTCTGCCTCATAGACCACCATCTCCCAGTGTAACAGCTGCTCACGCAGTACCTCTCTGTTGATGCTGTTGTCATCGATGATAAGGACGCGTACTCCTTTGACAGGGACACGGGGGATGACAAGGTCTGTCTGTTTAGGAAGTCCGACGTTGATATCAAAACTAAAGGTCGATCCTTTGCCAAGTTCGCTCTCTACACGGATGGAGCCTCCCATCAGTTCAACAAGCTGTTTAACAATTGAAAGACCAAGACCTGTCCCTCCGTACCGGCGTGTTGTCGAGGAATCGACTTGAGTGAAGGGGTCAAAAAGAGTTGAGATTTTGTCTTGGGAAATACCGATCCCGCTGTCCTTTATCGTGACATAAAGTCTGCCGCGTGCATCATCTTCAGGTCGTAATTCGCAGGTGATGAGGATCTCACCATCATGGGTGAATTTGATTGAATTTCCGACAAGGTTGGTTAAGATCTGGCGTAAACGTCCTGGGTCGGAGATGATCAGTGCTTGCTCCACCTTTTTAACGTCCAGAATAAGCTCAATGTTATTTTCCTGTGCCCGATATCCGATGGCTTCCGCAAAATTACCCAAATCATCTCTGAGATTAAACAGCAGCTCTTCGAGCTCAAGTTTTCCTGCTTCGACTTTTGAAAAATCAAGGATGTCATTGATCAGTGTCAGCAGTGAATTGGCACTTGATTGGGCCAAGCTGACTTGGTGATGCTGGGACTGGGTAAGTTGAGAGTTCTTAAGAAGTCCGAGCATACCGATAACACCATTCATAGGAGTTCGTATCTCATGACTCATCGAGGCGAGAAACTCCGCTTTGGAACGCGCGCCCTGTTCGGCATCTTCTTTCGCCTTGATAAGAAGATCTCTGTGCGCCTTCTGCTCTGTAATGTCGGTACGTATAGCAATATAGCTCGTTAGCTTTTTTCCCTCGTCCGCAAAAGGGACGATGGTCGTATCAACCCAATAGAAGCTTCCGTCTTTTGCTTTGTTGCAGACTTCATCGTGCCATACTTCTCCCCGTGAGATCTTATCAAACATCCCTTTCCAAAATTCTAAGCTGTGGGTTCCGGAATTCAATATTCTGTGGTTTTGTCCCAGGATCTCATCTTCATTATAGCCACTGATCTGGGTGAACTTTTTATTGACATACGTGATGGTACCTTGTATATCGGTAATGGCGACGATCGAGTGCGCATCAAGAGCAAGCTTCTGTTCGCGAAGGTCATGCAAGGCTCTTTGAAGGCCTTCTGAATATTCGAGGATACTTTTTTCTTTGGCTGTGAGTTCTTCGACCATATCATTGAAGGCATCGGCAAACTGGGATATTTCGTTTTTCTCTTCGATCCAGACAGGAGTGCGTTCGCCTCCTATGGTGACTGATTCTGAGGCAAGAGCGAGACTGTTGATGGGTTTGGTAATGTGTCTGGCAACAAAAACAGAAATGATGAGAGTAACCAAGATGACAGCGAAGGTAATGATGAGGACCTTGGATGCCAACTCGTAAGCAGGAGCTAAGACCGTGTCTTTGTTCATTTCAGAGATAAGGACCCATTTGACACCGAGTATATCAATGGGATGATGTTCACCTATCACGATTGTGAGACCATCGGGTCCTGTATAATCCATACCGGCTTCTTTATGGGTCTTTTTATGAGCATAGACATGTTCACTTTGGTACAGCTCTGTCTGTTTGGTTTGGACTCGTCTTTTTAATATCTCTGAATAATCATTGATGGGGGTACGAAGTGTCAGGTCCTCTCCCCCAAGAAGATAATGACTGATACCATCTTTATCCTGATTTGCTTTTTGAAATTGCGCGTAGATTCTTTCGGGTTTGAACTGAATGGCAAAAATACCTATCAGCTCTTGTCTGTCGTTGAATACAGGTGAAGTTAGAAACCCGTAGACATCTGTTTGTCCGGAAGAAATATGGCGTTCTAAGTCGGAAAAATGTATCTTCTTATCAAGGGATGTTGCGCTGACGGCTTTGGCAAACAGAGAAGACGCGTATACTCCCTCATGAAGGTTTTTTCCAAGATCACTCTCTTTGACAACGGTGTAAAGGATATCTCCTTGCAGATTGATAAGAAAGACATCGTAGATATAGTCATAATGTTTAGGCAGTGCTAAAAGGTTTTCTTGGTAAGAGGCTTCCAATCTTTGATAGGTTGAACTGTTTATATATGCTTGCGCAGTCAGATTAGATGTCTTGAATCCTTTATCAAGGGCATACATAAAGTCAACGGTGTTCTTATCATCAGACCACAGTTTTATATCGATAGTACGATAGTAAAACCAGTTTTCTACGAAACTGATATGCGAAAGACCCGAGTCTTTTAAATATGATTCTGTCATATTGTAAAGGGATTGAGAAGAGTTTTTATAGCTTAGGACAGAGATAATGAGGATGGGGATAAGGGATAAGAGCAAAAACCACTTGAGAAGGTTGGTCGATATAGAGTTATACCATTTTACTTTAGTATGCATACGTGCCTCTGTCGTGTAATGTAGGACATCTTCTTTTTGTATAA
>JBFEYG010000029.1:0-14542 GCA_041562275.1 Sulfurimonadaceae bacterium
AGAAGCGGTTATTGGCATTGTAAAAAAGATGCTACAATAAATGCATCGTTAAATAGCAGTTAAATTAATATCGATAGGGGATAGACGATGTTCGATCATGATGACACGCTCTATGAACTCACACAAAAAAGTTCCTTACAAGACAAGCTTAAAGCCACTCACCGTTCGATCAATGAGACATTTTCCTTTATTGTCCGTATTGCCATAGCCATCTATGACCCTGAGACAAAGGTCTTGAAGACATTTATGCACAGCAGTGGTGATGACAGTCCCTTGGAGCACTATCAGTCTTTGCTTATGAATGCCCCTTCTTTAAAGAGCATCCTCGAAAAAGGAAAACCCCGTGTTGTCAATGATCTGTATGCATTCGATCAGGGAAGCAGAGAACATACCCAAAAGATAAAACGGCAGGGTTATCAAGCAAGCTATACAATGCCCATGTACAATGAAGGTGTCTTTATAGGCTTTCTATTTTTCAACTCAGATCAAAAAGATGTCTTTAATGAAAGTGTATTGCGCCAGCTTGACATTTACGGACATATGATATCCCTTATGCTCATCAACGAGTTTACTTCCGTACAGACTCTTTCTGCTGCGATCAGAACAACCGGAAAGCTTTCGCATCTGCGAGACCCGGAGACAGGAAGCCATTTGGACAGGATGTCCCGCTATAGCCGCATTATCGCCAATGCCCTTGCAGATAAGTATGATCTGGATGACACCTATATCGAACATATATTTATGTTTGCACCTTTGCATGATATAGGAAAGATAGCTATTCCCGACAATATCCTGCTTAAAGCCGGAGCCTTAAACGACGAAGAGTGGGCCATTATGCAGACCCATGCGAACAAAGGACGCGAAATGATCGATGACCTGCTGCAAAACTTCGGTCTGCTCAACTTTGAACATGTAGATGTCCTGCGCAACATAGCCCAATCTCATCATGAAGCCATCAACGGAAGCGGATATCCAAGAGGGATCAGGGGAGATGAGATCCCTCTGGAAGCGCGTATTGTCGCTGTAGCAGATGTCTTTGATGCGCTGACCAGTGTGCGCAGCTACAAAGAAGCATGGAGCAATGAGGATGCGATGAAAGCCCTTAGGGGGCTTGCCGGCGAAGTGCTTGACAAGGACTGTGTCGATGCTCTGATACAAAATATGGATCAGGTCCTTGAAATACAAAAACAGTTTAGCGAGGATAGTTTTGGCTAACCTGTACTAAAAGGTATCGAACGGTCACAATAAAGCTACGAAAGCTTTCTCACAAGTCATACAATAAAGAACAAAAAAACAAGGGACAGAAGATGGGATGTACAAAATGCAGCCAGAGCTATATTTTAGAAGAGAAACCCTCCAATATATTTTTTCTCAGTGAGTTCGACGAGTTGATACAGAAGTCAAAACTCTTTGCCGAGAATGGCCAATATGAGCTTTATGACATGCACGGCCTGAGCTACATCCGTGTTGATAACATCAAGTCTTTCTTTGTCTTAAACGCGGCAGCTCTGAACACTTACTTCAACACAATGGAGAGAGAAGCCATCAAACTCTATATCGCCGATACAGAAACGGATTTCAATTTTCAATCCATCCTGCTTGCAAAGCCCCTGCAGCATTACATCAACCTTATTGAGGACAGGGAGTTCTTTGACATCATCCAAAACGAGAGTCTAACCTCGCATTTTCAGCCCATCATCAAAGCTAGCGACCGTTCGATCTACGGCTATGAGGCATTGATCAGAGGTGTCGACCCCAAAGGTGCATTGGTCTACCCCGATATACTCTTTTCCAAGTCCCAGCGTAACGATATGAACTTTCAGCTTGACCGGCTCTGCAGAGAGACCGCCCTCAAGACTGCTGCCGTTAAAAGGATCAACCAGAAGGTGTTTATCAACTTTATCCCGACTTCCATCTATGATCCTGAGTTTTGTCTCAGCTCAACCGTAAAGTGGGCTAACCAGTTGGAATTTGATCCAAAGAACATCGTCTTTGAAGTCGTCGAGACCGAGTCGGTAAAAGACAAAGAACATCTTAGAAAGATATTGAGCTACTACCGCGAGCAAGGTTTCCAGATAGCCCTTGATGATGTGGGAGAGGGATTCTCAAACCTTAACATGCTCATCGATCTACGTCCGGACATTATTAAAGTAGATAGGCATATCATCTGTGATATCGACAAAAATGAGTTTAAACAGTCCGTCTATCAGGCTCTGTATGAGATCTCACACAAGAACGGCATAGAGGTCCTTGCAGAAGGTGTTGAGACGATCGAAGAGATCAACACCGTTGAAGCTATCGGTGTCGATTATATGCAGGGATACTATTTCAGCAAGCCGACGGCAGAACCTGTTCGGAAGATATTGTAAGACCTCAGATAAAGATCTAATAAGTTTTTATAATATTTTTACAAAATTTCACTACACTTCCATAAATAAATAAGGGAGTATCGAATGTCTATTTTTGACGATTTAGAACTGTATCAGACTATTAATATATTTGCTCTATTCATCGGTATGATCTATGGGATTGTCGCACAAAAAACACAGTTTTGTTTCAGCGGTTCTATCAAAGATTACATACTGAACAAATCCACACGAAGATCTGCTTCCGTCATCACGGCCATCATCACAGCAATAGTATCATCTCAACTCTTGTCCACGCTCTATGCTATCGATTTTAATCAGACGATCTATCTGCAAACCGATATGAACTACGTCACGATCATTCTTGGCGGTGCGCTGTTTGGCGTCGGTATGATGCTGGCTGATGGATGCAGCAGCAGACACCTGGTTAAGTTTTCTCAAGGAGACCTGCACTCTTTGGTCACGCTGCTTTTTATCGCTGTCTTTGCCTACATGACCTCCAAGGGGGTATTCTCTTCTCTCTTTGCCATGCTTGAGCAGAACGAGACTCTTATCAGCCTATCTGCATTCATCCCGAACAGGCCGGTTCCGGTCTTTCTAGCTATAGTACTCTTGCTCGTCGCTTTATACCGGGTTCTGCCAAAATTTAAAAACATCTTCAGCTGTGTCGACGGACTGATGATCGGTCTGCTTATCGGCCTCTCCTGGTTTGTCACAGGAGTCATAGGCTTTGACGAGTTTGAACCTCTCCCGCTTGAAGCACTCAGTTTTGTATATCCATCAGGCAAAGCCCTGGAGTACCTCATGTTTTTCAGCGGAAGCACCCTCTCCTTTGGCATCACTGTTATCTTTGGCATACTCGCCGGCGGGTTTATCATGTCGCTTTTCAACAAGAAGTACCGATTCGGCTGTGCGGCACCGCAAAACGACAATAAGCTGAAGCATGCCATGATCGGAGGAAGTCTTATGGGAATAGGCGGGATTCTCTCTCTAGGATGCACTATCGGCCAAGGCCTTTCGGGCATCTCGACCCTTGCCTTCGTCTCTTTTCTTGCTATCGCGTCTATAACGGCATCGGCTTACTTCACGGCGGCATATATGGCCAAGAAAAATGCTTTGCCGGGCTGTTTTACTTTTGACTGGACTATCTAGACACTGCCTGAAATAGACTTTTTCTTTTATATAGGGCCTGATGACTCGGGATGCATCGGAGCTATCTAGTTCAAAAAGATCGTGAAGCAGGCCCCTTCTTCGTTGTTCCTGACCTCCAAACGCCCATTATGGTGTTCTTCGACAATAATCTTAGACATATACAGTCCAAGCCCTGTACCGTTTCGTTCATGTTTTGTTGAGAAGTAAGGATCAAACACCCTGTTTATGATATCATCGGTTATACCGCCTCCGTTGTCGCAGACCATGATCGTATTATTGGTCGTGCTGATCTTGATATAAGCATTTTTTGTCTCTTTTTCGCTAAAGTTGTCACATGCGTTCTTCAAAAGGTTCAAGACCACCTGAACTATCTCATTCTCATGGATCGCTATCTTCTCACTGCATGCATGACTCTGGATTAGCTTTATGTTCATGCTTGCAAAAGATCCTTTCATGATATTGATCGATTTTAAGACGACTTGTTCCAGTTGTACCTTCACCCGTTCCTTGTCCGGCTTATAAAAGTTTCTAAAATCATCTATCGTCCCCGAAAGATACTGGGTGACATCCGCTATATCCTCGAGTTGTTGAATCAATGTCTTCTCATCACAACTGTCCAGAGCCTGTTTGACCTGTAAAGAGGATACAGAGGCGGCAATCGATGAGAGCGGCTGTCTCCATTGATGGGCGATCATACTGATCAACTCTCCCATTTGGGCAAGGCGGGACTGTTCAAAAAGCGTCTCTTCTTGTTTTTGTCGTACAGCTTCAATTCTTCTAAGACTCTTTATCAAAACAAACATGATGATGATTATAAGTATGCTTATTGTGATCATCAGAAGTATCATCACTGCGATCGAATACTCTTTTGTCTCTTCTGCATGTGCCATAAAAGTATGTGCCTTTTTATAGGCAAAATCGATCATTCTATTGACACTTTTGTTCAGGCCGTTGACATGGTCGTAAGCGACACTCTTGTTCATCGCGATGGCTTCATCTCTCTTGTTCTCACGCATCAGTCTGACAATATTATCCCGTATCGGTTTCCACTCCTTAAACATCCTATAGGTCTGATCTACCTCTTCCTTGCTGCCCAGATAGTTCTTGAACACCGTGTCAAATTCATGATAGATGATCTTCTCATCATCCGCCACCCGTTTCAGGGCCAGAGTAAGGTCCTCTTCATTTTGCGACAAGACGACATCTTTCATATACCGGTGCATTGAGACCAGGTGCATCTGGATGGTATGTGTCGATATCGTTACAGTAAAGGGATGCTTGTGAAACCGCTGTGTCAGATCAAACATGAGCATCATCTTTACACTTGCGATGCTGCCAAGCAGAACGACAAGAAATATCACTATTGTAAAACTTATTATGATTTTTTTATCTGCCTTGCCAAGTCCCAGCATCAACTATCTCCGAATAGTATTTTATAAAGAATATTTATCTTAACATAACTTTCTTGTCGCTGACTTTTTTCTAAAAGTCCTCTTCGGTTTTACTTCTGACTAAACTGTCTAAAAAGTCTTATCCTTTATAGTGTCAGGATTTATTTTATTGGAGAATAAATGTATTTTTAAATTATTACTTTTTGTTTAACGTGTCTGTCCTTTTTTCCCCGAAAAAAAGAACGTGAAAAGTCACCTCACTTACGCTTAAGCGACGAGGGTATCGGCATTTAGTGCCAGATATCTCCGCGGCTTCGAGCTCGAAGTTGTTAAGAGAGTTTTCTTGCATACTTCTTTTACGGTTAGAAGAAGTTTGAGACCATCATAAAACATCAAACTTACTTGAGAACAAGCCGTGGCGGTCACGCAGCAATATTTCTAAATCAAACTAAAAAATTTATTTTTTCAATCGAATTTCAAAACACTTCTCTTGCGTGTCAAGAAGCGAGACCTCACCCCCGTGAGCCTGAGCGATCTGTGCCGAGAGCACCAATCCTAGCCCGTTGCCCTTCTCTTTCGTACTCTTGAAGGCCTCAAACAGGGCCTTTCTGTTTGCTATAGGGACTCCCGTATCATAGACCCTAAAAATATGAAAATCGGCATCCTCCGCATAGGTGATGCGCACTTCACCCTCTTCTTTCTCATCTTCCTCTATCGCATCGATAGCATTGAAGATGAAGTTCGTAAAGAGCATGGAGAGAAGATCGATATCGCCTTCTATCGTAAAATCCCCATGGGGAAACTCAAAACGGATATCTTTCCCGTAGGAGTAGTAGCCGATAGAGAGCTCGATGTCTTCAAGGATATCACTCCATTTCAGCGTTGATGTGACAGCCTGGATCCCTTTGGAGAACATCAGCGTCGCTTTGATGATACGTTCTATCCTGTAGACGGATTTTTGTATCTCCAGGACAATAGGCTTATTCTCCAGTTTGACCCGCTTCATCAACGTTGATGTCAAAAGAGAGATGGAACCGATAGGATTTCGTATCTCATGCGAGAGATGTGCGGCCATCTGTCCCATCGTCGCAAGGTTTTCCTTGCGTTTTTGCTCGGTGATATCGGTGGCAGAAATAAGGATCTTATCCTTGTAACTACTGGTCTTGACAAGGTAGCTCTGCTCTTCGAAGTTAAGCTCATAGTCACTGTTGTCCCAGTCCATGATCTCTAAAAGACGCGAGAGCTCTTTTGCCCGGGAGTTCTGCGTGAAGATCTCTCCGTCTTCAAAGATGACCCAGAGAGCATTGGGCAAAAACTCGATAAGGTTCTCTATCGTACCTTGCAGATGATCATACGAACTGCGAAGGGTCTTGTACTCTTCTTCGACCTTATAGGTCTGTTCGATCAACATCTCAAGCTGACCTAATATCTCTTCATTGTTTTCTGGCATATCTGCTGTTCTCCGGATAATATTGGACACAAGTATAACGTGTTTCAGGGATACTGCACACAAAACAGCAATATTTTTTAATCAAAAAAATCTATCATGATTTTATTATATTTTCAAATTTACCCATAATATCATTAAAATAATTTCTTATTGCCCATTAAGCAAAAGTATACGGATTTCAGCTAAAATATTATCTACAATATTGCACCAAGGTCCTATGTGATTAAAAAGATATCAGCTTATTTTTCCAACGCACATACGGATGAATCCAAGATTTTACTTATCATCCTTATTACCAGCTTTTTGGCAGGTGTCCTGCTGGGAAGTTGGAACTTTTTTCTGCACAATATGATGGACGCGAGTGTCGGGCTTATCCTCTCACTGTACAGTCTGCTCATCATTGTTCTGCTCCTTCGCGAAAGTGTCCAGATATCCATTCTCACCAACCTTACACTGAGCTTTTCTCTGCTCTTTTTTCTGACGGGGTTTTTAACGACACCCAGCCAGCTTGAGGGGGTCATGTTTCTGGTCATCTACCCTATTCCTGCTATCTTGCTGCGTCCTTTTAGAACAGGTCTTGTCTGGGTAGGCGTATATGTCTTCCTCGTCCTCCTCGCCTTGGCCTTCGAGCAGACAAAACTCCACCTGAGCACCTATGAAGTCTTCCAACTCATCCTGATACAGGGTATCATCACCCTTCTGCTGGGATATTATGTCTTCAGTATGAAGCTCTCAGGGGCACGTCTGAAACGTGAGACCCAAAAACTTTTCAAGCTTGCCGAGACCCTTGAGGACAAGGTGGAAGAGCGCACAGCCGACCTTGAAAAGAAGACGACCGAACTCGAGCAAGCCCACTGGAAGCTTGATCAGTATAAAGACCGTCTGGAAAAACGGGTTCAGGAGGAGATGGAAAACGTCTCTAAAAAAGACGAACTTCTAAAAGAGCAGTCCCGTCTCGCTGCCCTTGGCGAAATGATCGACGCGATCGCACACCAATGGAAACAACCGCTTAATGCCATCTCCATGGCAGCAGACATGATCAAAACGGATCCTGCTGAAGGCACGCTCTCTGCCAAAAGTGTCGAAGTCAACGAGATGAGTGAAGTCATCCACCATCAGATCGAACATATGACCTCTACTCTGAGCGAGTTTAGAAGCTTTTTCCGTCCGACTAAGGAAAGCAGTGCCTTCTCTCTGGAAGCCTGTATCGCTTCAGTCAAAGTCCTGCTCAAAGACGAACTGATCAAGAACAATATCGAGATACAAGAGCGCATGCAAGATGACATCATCGTACACGGGTATGAAAACGAGTTCAAACACCTGATATTGAACCTTATCAACAACGCCAAAGATGCCTTTAACGACAATAATATCAAAAAACGCGTGATCGCCATCGGCTACAATGAGACCGAAGAGCATATCATCTTACAGGTCGTTGACAATGCAGGAGGGATACCAGAATCTATCATTGACAATATATTTAATCCCAATGTCACCACCAAGCAGGACAAAGACGGAACCGGTATCGGTCTGTATATGAGTTCGCAAATTGCCCAGAAGCATCACGGAAAACTCACCGTCCAAAACACCAAAGATGGAGCACGTTTTACACTGACACTGAAAAAACAGTAGAGCATATGTCACTATCATAGTACGATAGCATAGAGAAAGCCTACCGCTCTTTATTTTAACCTGATTTTAACATCTATGATTTTATTATGTTTCTCATACAAAGGACCATGATGAAACGCCTCTTTTTATTGATATTCAGCACTGCTATATTGTTTGCAAACATGCCTTATCCTGAACTTTATTCACAACTTGGCACGCCTCTTTATAAAGCCGATAACAATTTTTCAAAGTTACCCAAGAAGGATAGCTATTCATCTTATATAAATGAGTATCATGTTAAACAGGCACAAGCATTACAGACCTATTCAAGTGGAGATAAAAAAGCTTATTTTAAAGCCTTACGTTCATTAAACAAGCTGCATGACACTATTATTTCTCTGGTAAAGCGAGAAATGATAAATGCAATAAAAAACGACGATCCCGATGAGTTTATTTCTCTTTGCAATGCAGGTTTGGATATCTTATATAAGCAAGAAAGCTTTAAAAGATTATCGTATGAGTATTACCTCAAAAATAGAGGACAAGTCGCATCGTCTTATCTTGATAACAAAATGCGATCTGAACAAGGCTATCAAAAGCTATACAATGCCGATAGATCCAATATAACAAACCCTTTGTCTATGGCATCCAATAAGTCTGAGCCTCAGAAAAAGGTTGTTCTGCTCTCCCGTCCCGAGTGCGGTTGGTGTCAGAAGACAAAAGAGTTTTTGAAGGACAAGCATATCAGCTATACCGATTACAATGTCATAAGTTCGTCAAAAGGCAAAAAACTGTTTAGAAAACACGAAGGAAAAGGGGTTCCTTTAATAATAATTGGAGATAAAGTCATCCGCGGTTTTGATGAAGCTTCTATACTCGGTGCTCTATAAGAAGAGCCCTTTAAATTATGAGAAATAGTTCTTTAATACACCATAGAGCATATAGGCATCACTCTTTCCTGCCAGTTCTCGTATAGAGTGCATCGCAAAGGTAGGAAGTCCTACGTCGATGGTCTTGACACCGATCTTGGTCGCCGTGATAGGACCGATAGTCGAACCGCAGGCCATATCTGTTCTTGTCACAAAACTCTGGTACGTCACATCACTCTGTTTACACAACAATTTAAACCGGGATATTGTCTGAGAGTTACTTGCATAGCGCTGATTTGCATTGACCTTGATCACCGGTCCGTGATTTAAAAGTGGCCCGTGGTTCTCATCATGCTTGGATGCAAAGTTCGGATGCACCGCGTGGGCATTGTCCGCAGAGATCATCATCGACGCATTGATCATACGGGAATAGTCCTCATGATGGGAGTTAATACGCTGAAGCACCATCTGTAGAAACGGTCCTGCAGCGCCTGAAGTCGATGCGCTTCCTACCTCTTCATGGTCCGAACATATCAGCAGGGAGCTCTTTGTCGTAGACGCTTCCATAATACTTTTCAGTCCGACATAGCAGCTCAGAAGATTGTCCAGACGTGCCGAGGCCAAAAACTCCTCTTTCAATCCTACAAAGGCCGGTTTCTGTGTATCATAGAAGATCAGTTCAAAGTCCAGTATCTCTGTGAGTCCGCTCTGCTTGCAAAGTATCTCCTCAAAACTGACTGCCTCTTCGCTTTGCATCACGATTGGCGGGATATCCGTCTGGGCATTAATACTGTGGCTGTTATTGGCCTCTCTATCAAGGTGGATCGCCAAAGAGGGGATGACAGCCAAAGGACGTTTGAAATCTACCAAAGGATGGACGAGTTCACCCTTCTCATCCAGTCCGCTGACACGCCCTGCCAGACTGAGATCACGGTCGAACCAGGGGTTGAGAAGAACACCACCGTAGACTTCTACACCGAGTTGTATATAGCCGTTTTTACGGATGATGGCATTGGGCTTTAGTTTCAGACAAGGACTGTCCGTATGTGCTCCGACCATGGAGACACCCGTTGTACTGATATCGTCCGTCCCGTATACAAAGGCGATAAGCGAGGAGTCATTGCGGGTAAGATAATACTTTCTGCCCTTTTCAAGCTTCCAGCTGTCAGCTTCGTCAAGCTCTACAAACCCTGCGGCTTCCAAACGGTCGCTAAGTTCTTTTGTCGCATGAAAAGGGGTGGGTGAGTTTTCTAAAAAATCTAAAAGTTCTGTATTAAAATCGTTTTGTGTCATCGTCTGCGCCTAATCCTGAGAAAGAAGTTGTATCAGTTCTTTATTGCCCGTGAGTTTAGCATAACTTAAAGCATTTCGGCCATCATAATCCAAAATCGTCCGGTCAGCGCCCATATCGAGTAAAAACTTAACGATCTCCAGGTTTCCCTCTTCGCTTGCGATGTGAAGCACGGTCTTTCCGTCCTTGTTAACGCTGTTGATATCACGTCGGGTGAGGTTGTAGCTTAGCGAACTCAGGTCATCCTCTTTGACTGCACGGAACAACTCGTCTTCCTCTTCTCTCTTCTCGGTACTGTTGACCTTCTTACTCAAATAGATGATGACTTTGATACGGTTTTTTTCTATGGCATAGACCAAAGGTGTCTTGTGAGAGTCATCTTTCTTATGTACATCTGAGCCATGTTCCACAAGATATTTTACAATGCTGTAGCGCCCTATCTTCGCTGCAAGATGAAGCGGTATGCGCCCTTTTTCATCCGTAGCATTGACATCTGCACCCATCTGCACAAGGGATCGTATCCTTACCTCATTGATCTCTTTGACAGCCTGATGCAGATGCGTCGCCCATAAAGAACCGTTTAAGAGCAGCAGACAGATAAATATGTGTAGAGCTGGCATTTTTTCCCTTTCTGCAGCGAGTGTCAGTTCTTGTTTAGCTTAATTATATCAGAGTAATATTTACTTTTGATTTCTTCGCAGCCCTAGATCCGGATCTAAAGACCAGAACCGATCCGTGATAATCAGCGTTTGCCTCGCAAAGCTTCAAGGTAGAGTCCTTTGATATCCTTGTCATATAAGAACTCCCCGTAATCTATGCGTTCATCATCTCTGTACAGACCCCACTTGTCACAGATCCAGCCCTCTTCCTGCAAGCAGTTGACACCATCAAAACTCACCTCTTCATCCGCGAGAAACTTCTGAAGCTTTACCTGAAGCGCCACGACTTTGCCCATCATAGCTTTTACCTGTTTCTCTGCGTACCTTGAACGCGGCTTGAAACCGATAAAAAACAGAAAATTAAAGGCAAAGAGGATAAAGAGCATCTGCACCGGTGAGGCATGGTAGATCATAGATAAAACAAGTGCTACGGATGAGGAAAGGACGATCAGCATCATCTGAAGCTGCTTGAACTTCTTGAGCTTCTGCTTCTGCTGATGGTATTTCGATTCAAGCAGTTCGTTTAGACGTGCCAAGGCAGAGATAATGAACTCAGGCGACATTGACATCCATAAGTTTTTCAAGTTCGGGAATGATCTTGTTGTCAACACGGATCGCCGAATCAAGAACGACGTTTTGAAGCTTGGAAGTGATACACAGCTTCATCTGACGCGAACCCGGGTTCTGACGTATGAGTCGATACAGTTCTTCCAAACGGGCAAGATCACGTGAAAGTCGCACTGTGATCACAAGCGGTTCCTGCGGTACTTCTCTGATCTTTGTCTGTACCTTCTTCGCCTCTTTCTTCACCTCTTTCAGGGTAAAGATCTTTACCACAGAGATGCGCGTGAACATCTCCGTATGCGTCACCTTGACCTTGAAGGCGACCGGTTCATCCAAGTCCATAGATTCCAGCTGCTCCAGCTTATCGGCAAAGAGCATCATCTCGATATTCCCGTGAAAGTCCATCAGGTTCAAGATACCGAACTGGTTTCCTTTTTTGGAGATTTTCTTCTGTATCTCTTCGACTTTTCCGATAAAGATCGCTGTTGAACCGTCTGCGATGTTCTCGATGTCCGATGAGAGGGTATACTCCATCTGGTCCATCTCGGCTCTGAAGCTGTCTAGAGGGTGGCCGGATACATAAAAACCGAGCGTGTCTTTTTCAAATTCAAGTATCTGCTTGAGTTCAAACTCCGGTGCATGTTCAAGTTTCAGATCGACTTCCGTTATCTCCGCATCGTCCCCGAAAAGGCTTCCTACTGCGTTCTTCCTCGCAGATGAAGCATCTTTGGCCGTCTGGATGATCGTTTCCATCTGCTCCAAAAGCGCACGGCGCGAGTACTCGAACTGGTCAAATCCGCCCGACTTGGTCACTGACTCCAGAACACGTTTGTTCACTTTTGTAGGCTCGATACGGTTTACGAAGTCTTTCATATTTAAAAACTTTCCGGCTTCACGGACATGCAGGATAGACTCCACCGCAGACTCGCCGACCCCTTTGATCGCACCCAAACCGAAAAGGATCACGTCCTGATCCTCTTTTTTCGTCGCGGAGAACTCCAGCTGAGACATATTGATATCAGGAGGAGAAAGCTCGATGCCCATGCGCTTGACCTCATCGATATACTTGACGACCTTTTCCGTATTGTCTTTTTCCGAAGTCAGCAAGGCTGCCATGAACTCCTGCGGATAGTAGGTCTTCAGCCATGCTGTCTGAAAGGTGACCATCGCGTACGCTGCCGAGTGTGATTTGTTGAAACCGTATCCCGCAAACTTCTCGATCAGATCAAAGAGTTCCGAAGCGGTCTTGTAGTCAAGACCCTGTTTCTGCGCACCCTCTGAGAACAACTTGTTGTACTTGATCATCTCGTCGACTTTTTTCTTACCCATCGCACGGCGTACGATATCCGCACCGCCCAGACTCATCCCGCCTATGGTCTGAACAATCTGCATGACCTGTTCCTGGTAGACGATGACCCCGTAAGTCGGTTTAAGTATCTCCTCGAGGGCTTCAAAGACATAGACGATCTCCTGACGACCGTGTTTACGCTCGATAAAGTCATCAAGCATCCCCGATTCCATAGGACCCGGACGGTAGAGTGCCAGGACCGCGATCAGATCTTCGAAGTTCGAAGGTTTTAGCCTTCTGTTAAGATCCTGCATACCCGAGGATTCTATCTGGAACATCCCAACGGTCTCACCCGTTTGGATCACGTCATAAACACGTGAGTCATTTTCGTCTATCTCATGCCAGATGACATCCACATCATAACGGCGTTTGACAAGCTTTACCGCGGCATCGATAACGTCAAGTGTCTTCAGTCCAAGAAAGTCAAACTTGATAAGATCCACGTCTTCAAGGTAGTTCAGCGAGTACTGGGTTACAAAGGTATCTTCACCCGAAGGCTTGTAGATAGGTGTCTTATACCAGAGTTCACGATTGGAGATGACAACACCTGCCGCGTGCATACCGGCATTTCGCTTTAGACCTTCCAGACGTTTAGAGAACTCCCACACTCTCGCAGCAGTAGGATCTGTCTCTACGAGTTCGACAAGCTTAGGCTCTTTTTGGTAGGCGCCAGGCTTGAGTTCCCCGTTCTTCATCTTTCCGTTTAGGGTAATACCCAGTTCATCGGGAATCAGCTTGGCCATCTTGTCCGCCTGAGAAAGCGGTACATCAAGGACACGCGAGACATCACGAATGACTCCCTTGGCCAGAAGCGAACCAAAGGTGATGATCTGAGCGACCTGATTGCGTCCGTACTTCTCGACGACATAGTCGATAATCTCACCCCGTCGTGCCTGCATAAAGTCCATATCGATATCGGGCATCGATACACGTTCAGGATTCAAAAAACGCTCAAAGAGCAGATCGTATTTCATCGGATCGATATCGGTAATATCCAAAGAGTACGCAACGAGTGAACCTGCGGCAGAACCCCGTCCCGGTCCGACAGCGATACCCATCTCTTTGGCCACCTTCACAAAGTCCCAGACGATAAGCATATACCCCGGGAACTTCATAGAATTGATGACATCCATCTCGAAGTCAAGACGTTCCCTGTACTCCGCATGACGCTCTTCGGGTACATGGATCAGGCGGTTTTCCAATCCTACCTTGCATCGGTATATGAAATACTCTGCGTCGTTCTTATCTGCTGCACCCATCCATTTTTTCTTCTCTTCCGAACTTGCCTCTGCGCTCAGCGGCGCATCATCCGTATGATCGATATCAAGACCTTCTGTCTTCGCATATTCCTGGGTAAACTTGAAGTTAGGCGGGATCGGATCACCGAGCTTGAGTTCAAGCTGGCATTTATCTGCGATCTCCTGCGTATGCGTGATCGCTTCGGGGATATCCGCAAACAGACGGCCCATCTGCTCAGGCGACTTCAGATAAAACTCATGCACGGAGTGGCGCATACGATTAGGATCATCATAGAGTTTATTCATCCCGATACACATAAAGGCTTCATGGTACTGGGCATCATCAGGATAGGTATAGTGGGTGTCATTCGTAGCGACGACCTTGATACCCGTCTCCTGGCTGAGCTGAAGTATCTGCTCGTCAATAAAGAGCTGATCGCCGATACCGTGGCGCATGATCTCCAGATAAAAGTCATCCCCGAAGATCTCTTTGTATTCCAGGGCGACCTGTTTAGCCCCCTCGTATCCACCTGCTCCATTTCGTACATTCCGCTCATTGGCAAGGTTAAGATGCCAGTTTACTTCCCCCTGAAGACAGGCAGA
>JBFEYG010000030.1:0-14409 GCA_041562275.1 Sulfurimonadaceae bacterium
GAAACTTCAAGCAAAATTGGCTAGACTACTAAAAGCTAAATAATAAGGATGACTTATGAGCAAGACTATTGCATTGGACGGAACAAAAAAAGGTGTTATCTCAGTCACCAAGATCGTTGAGCCTTACGGAAAAGACAGCGGTACGGTAGCAAGTATCGGCATCTCTCTTTCAGGTGATGCAGAGAACCCGGAATGGAAGGTCCATCTTCCTATGTCAAACCTTGATGACGTTATTGCCGCACTGCAGGAACTTAAATAAGCTTTCTTGATGCAGTTTATCTGTCAGCCGAAGAGGCTGAGAGAGCGATATACTGTTGACTTCTTTCTGTTTACACACAATTGACACTTTATCTCTTTACAATCATACCTTTTTAATAAAGGGAACCATTTGCTGCGTCTGCTAAAAACACTGTTTAAATACTATCTTTATCTTGCCTCGATTCTTTTTATCGGCCGTTTGGCTCTGTTTGTCCTCTATTTTGACAGGTTTTCCGCTGATGATGTCAACTACTGGATGAGTTTTGTCTATGGTCTCCGAATGGATACTATAGCCATCTCCTATCTGATGATCATTCCTGTCATAGTCTTGTCCTTTTCTCCAGGAGCGATCAGCAAAGCGGTGGAGACAGTCCTACGGGCTTACTTCCTTGTGGTGATCTTGGCGATCGTCTATATGGAAAACTCGACTTTTCCATTCTTTGCCGAGTATGATGTCAGACCGAACTTCAAGTTTGTAGAGTATCTGGAGTATCCGAAAGAGGTCTTTGCTATGCTCATGGCAGAGTATAAACTTGCATTCTTTATCTCTTTAGTGATGATGAGTCTTATTGGATGGTTTTATCTGAAAATATCCAAAGATGATTTCAAACCCGTTCTGGAAGAGGTCTATTGGAAACGGGCTCTTCTTTTTGTCCCTTTGGCCCTTCTCGTCTTTATAGGCATACGTTCCTCATTCGGTCACAGAGCAGCTAACAATTCCGATGCGATGTACTCCGACAACCGCGTGATCAATGAGATCACAAAAAACAGCATGTACAGTGTGGCGTATTCCGTCTATGCCAATAAGAAGTTTGCCAGTAAGGTGATCAAACAGTACGGTGAGATGAAGATCGATGAAGCCATAGAGCGTGTGCATGGACGCTTGGATATACACAGCAGTGACGATAAAAGTCCCTTTTGCCGTCTGGTTCAAACGAACTTCAAGCGTCAACAATCTAAAAACCTTGTTGTATTTCTGCAAGAGAGCATGGGTGCGCAGTTTGTTGCTGCTGTGGGAGGAGAAGAGGGTATTACACCTGAGTTCAACCGCCTCTCGGAAGAGGGCCTGCTCTTTACCGACCTTTACAGTAACGGGACACGAAGTATCCGTGGGATAGCAGGTATACTTTCGGGTAACTTCTCTGTTCCGGGAAAAGGCGTGTTAAAGCGCCCGAAGTCGCAGACAGAGTGGTTCACTATAGCACGGCTCTTTAAGCCGCTTGGGTATGAGACAAGTTTTATTTACGGGGGAGAGAGCCGTTTTGACAATATGAAAGCCTGGGTACTAGGCAATGGTTTTGATAAGGTCATCGATCAGGCCAAGATGGATAATGCCTGCTATACAGGCACATGGGGTGTATGTGATGAAGAGGTCGTGGGATATGCCGATAGTGAGTATAAACGTTTGAATGACGCAGGCAAGCCCTTTGCCAGTGTAATCTTTTCGACGTCAAATCACACCCCTTTTGATTTTCCTGAGAAGAAGATAGCGCTTGTCGACGGCGTAGAGGAAAAAAGTGTCAAGAATGCGATCAAGTATGCTGATTATGCTATTGGTGAACTGATCAGACGGGCAAAGAGCAGCGGTTATTATGACAATACGGTCTTTTTGATCGTAGCGGATCATAATGTTCGTGTATACGGAGATGACGAGATCCCTGTCAATATGTTCCATATTCCGGGACTGATCCTTGGTGGAGGCATAAAAGCGGAAAAATATGAAAATATATCCACACAGCCAGATATCATTGCCACGACTTTGGACCTGGTTGGGGCTGATTTTACCTATCCGATTATGGGACATTCTATCTACAGTAGTAAAAAACAGGAACTGGCTTTTATGCAGTACAATGACGATTATGCATTGATGCTAAAAGACAAGGTCGCGGTAATACGTCCGGGCAAAGCTGCGAACACCTATATCTATGACAGGAACAAAGGTCTGGGTCTAACGGATAAGCATCTGATCGCAGTCGATCATGACAAAGAGCTTGAAAAAGATCTCTTGGCCTTTATTGTCGTGATGAACGACTTGTATGATAAACGACTGTTTAAATAGATAAAGAGAAAGTCAAAAGTTTGTCTGTTTTTGAAGCGAGTGCCTGGGCATCGTGTATCTGAGGAAGTTGATATGAGGGCTGAAGACGTGCAGCAATGAGGTTTTTGATCGCTACGTCAGAATAGTTCTGATCATAAAGTTTAAAATATTCGTCGATGACATTTTGCTGCTGCAAACTTTGGATCTCTTTTTCGTGTGCAAATCCTACCGCTTTTTCACTTGCTCTGGAATAGGAGACTGTTGAATGCTCTGTCTTTGGTGAGTATGCCGATGTTGAGTTTTGAAAGTGAAGTTTCATCTATGGCTCTGTTTCTGATGTTTTATAATAAAAATTATAGCCAAAACAGATAAAACATACAAATGTAAAGAGGAATATTTAAAGATACCCGTCGGCTGACAGGTATTAGTAGTTCTTCGAGATAAAATCTTTTATACGTTGTATACCTTTACGGATACTTTCGATGTCTGTCGCAAATGAGAATCTGAAATAGCCGTCTGCACCGAAACCGAGACCCGGGACAACAGCGACACCTGTCTCCTCTAAAAGGGCCTTGGAAAACTTCAGCGAATCTTTTTCTATATCTTTTATATTGACAAAAAGATAGAATGCACCGTCAGGTTTAACGACAGAGATACCGTCAATCTCGTTTAAAAGTTTGACTGCTTCATCCCTGCGCGATGCGAAGGCTTGGCGCATCATCTCAATCTCTTTGTCAGCGGATCCGTCAAGTCCCGTAATGGCTGCTTTTTGTGTGATCGAACAGATGTTTGATGTGCTTTGGCTCTGAAGCTTTTTCATCGCCTTGATAAGTTCTGTGTCTTTGGCTGCAAGGTAGCCAAAACGCCAGCCTGTCATCGCTACAGACTTGCTAAGACCGTTGATGGTGATAGTACGGTTGTACATGTCTTCACTGATGGCAGCGGCAGATGTAAACTCACCGTCATAGACAAGCTTTTCGTACATCTCATCACTGGCCACAAGAACACTGGTTCCTTTTAATACATCAGCCAGGGCCTCAAGCTCTTCTTTTGAATAGACAGATCCTGTAGGGTTGGAAGGTGTCGTTAAGATAAGCATCTTGGTCTTTGGTGTGATGGCATTTTTTAATTGTTCCGGTGTGATCTTGAAGCCGCTTGTATCATCCGTCTCGATCTCAACAACTTTACCGCCGCTGTACTTGACGAGTTCAGGATAAGTGACCCAGTACGGAGAAGGGATGATGACTTCATCACCCTCATTGATCGTCACTTGAAAAAGGTTGAATAGGGAGTGTTTGGCCCCGTTGCTTACGATGATCTGGTTGGGAGCATAATCCAAACCGTTGTCCCGCTTGAGCTTTGCACTGACAGCTGCTTTAAGCTCAGGAATACCGTCAACAGCAGTATACTTAGTAAATCCGTTATTGATGGCTGCTATAGCACTGTCTTTGATGACCTGAGGGGTATCAAAATCGGGCTCGCCCGCAGAAAAACTAAGAATATCTTTACCTTGAGCTCGTAGTTCTTGAGCCAAAGTCGTAACAGCGATCGTGATTGATTCTGAGAGAATATCGATTCTTTCGGAGAGCATATACACCCTTTTTAAACATTGTATTTTTGAAAGAAGCTACCGCGTGAGGGCTTCCATTTACGTGCGAAATTATAACAAAATTTTCGCAGAAATTATATTTTTAGGTAAGCCGGAGAAGAGAAAGATTACTTCTTGTTATGATTTCATCGACTTGATAAAAGATTCGTAGATGTGCTCAAGTTGAAGGTCCTGGTCGAGGATTTCATTGTTTTCTTTGACCATGACATGCTCCAATACCGCAACACGTTTAAGGAGATACTCAAACATCTCTTTGTCGATATCCGGGAGCTTATTGTGTGAAAAAGGATCTTTACAGCGCCCTTTGTCGACGACACGGGCAGGTATACCGATCGCTGTAGAGCGGTCAGGTACCTCTTTTACGACGACAGAGTTTGCACCGACCTTAGAATCTTCACCTATGGTGATGTTGCCAAGCACCTTTGCCCCTGCACCGATAACGGCGCCTCTTTTGATTGTCGGGTGACGTTTGCCTGCAGTCAGGTTGACACCCCCGAGGGTAACGCCCTGGTAGATTAGTACATCATCCTCGATGATTGTCGTCTCGCCGATGACGACACCTGTTCCGTGATCGATAAAGACACGGTTTCCTATCGTTGCGGCAGGGTGGATATCAATATTGGTTATGATCTGGTTGATCCCCATGATGATACGCGCCAATCGTTTCCAGTTGGCTTTGTGTAGCCTGTTGGCTATACGATGGTTCGCTATAGCCCATACGCCCGGATAATTGAAAAAAAGTTCTACTTTTGAATGTATTGCAGGATCGTTGTTATAAACATTTCTAAAATCTTCTCGTATTTGTGTGAACAGTCCCAAAAGTTGTTTCCTATCAGTTTGTCGTTCTTAGATAACTATTTTGATATAAATAGAGTTCTAGTTTTTGAAGTGTATCACTTTTTTCTTCTTCTGTGATAAAAGTAGAGCGCGCCAGTGAATTCTTTAGCTTGGTTAAAATCTTTGTCTCGTCATAGCCAAGGCTGGCAATGACTTGAAGCAGGCTGCTCGATTCATTAATGCTCTCTATAGAGTAGTCGTTTTCATTGATGATAACACTGCATTCCGTCGGATGGGAGAAAAGGTTGTGATTCATACCCAAAGTCTCCTGATAGGCACCCACATTGAAAAAACCGAGAAAGTACTCTTCCTCATCCAGATCGACATCATGAAGATACAAAGGCGAGGAGCTGGAAAATCCGATCTCCCCGTCACTGTCGCAGGTGATATCCCACAGGTTGGCCGAACGCAGTGCAGGCTCATCCAGTTTATGCAGCGGCATGATAGGAAAACTTTGCCCCAGGCCCCAGTAATCCGGAAGACTTTGAAAGATCGAAGCATTGATAAGATAGTGTTCCTGAAGACGCGTCTGCAGTTTTTGGAACTCTGTTCTTGGATAGTCTTTGGAGAGTTTAAGCGCTTTTTTGATGATGACGTGTACCAATATCTCGGCGTTAGAACGGTCCTGAAGATCGATGTATCCAAGGTCAAACAGTGTAAATAGTGATTCCATATGGTCAAGTGCATCGTGCAGGTATTCGATCGAGTTGACCGGATTGACCATCTTGTTCAGGTGCAGCAACTCCTCTATGAGCGGCGGATTGGTCTCTTTTATACGCAGTGATTTTTCCTGATGATCTTGGGAAAAGAGTTCAAGTACAGGGGTGATTAGCACTGTGTGTGCAGCGACGATGTAGCGTCCTGATTCGGTAAAGACATCCGGATGTTCAACGCCCTTTTTGTTCATGATCTCACCCAGAAGGAAGACGACATCATTGGAAAACTCGTTAATCGTGTAGGTACGAAGTCTGTCTGCAGGATGCTGAGCATATTCTATCGCCAGTCCGCCCCCGATATTGATCGCATGAAGCTGGTCAGCTCCCATCTTTTTGAGTTCGGCATAGATATTTCCGGCTTCTCTCAGGGCGCGCTTTAGCGGCGTGATGTCTTCCATCTGCGAACCGATATGAAAATGGACCATATGAAAGTGCTCAAGAAGGTCATTCTCTCTTAGCAGATTAAAGGCTTCCAAAAGCTCTGTCGCACTAAGGCCAAACTTGGCATCATGTCCTCCGCTTTTTGCCCATACACCGCTTCCAGAACTGTGCAGTCGCAAGCGTATACCTATAGAAGGCACTTTGAGATTGCATGCTTTCGAGACTTCGATGATCGATTCGAGTTCGGCAATACCTTCGATAGTAAGGGTGATGTTATGTCCCATCTGTGCTGCCATAAATCCCAATGAGATCAATTCAGTGTCTTTAAAACCGTTGACGGTGATCGGTGCATTCATAGAGGTGTGCGCCATAGCCAGAATAAGCTCGGCCTTGCTTCCGGCTTCTAAGCCGTAGTTGAATGCTTTTCCGTGGGTACGTATCGCATTGACGACCTCTGGAAATTGGTTGACCTTCAGCGGGAATACCGCTTTAAACTCTCCCCTGTAGCTGTTCTCCTGTATGGAACGCTCGAAGGTGGTGTAAAGCGTCTCGATCTGCTTTTTTATCAGATGCGGAAAGCGCATAATAATAGGACCCCTTAGACCGCTTGAACGTATCTCAGTGGTAATGTCGAGTAAAGAAGGTTTGCAGAGATGGTTGACTTTCACCTCTGCGTCTTCGATAATAAAGTTTTCATCTGCCCAGATGTCTATGCCGTAATTATTCATGTTATCCTAAATATGTAATTTGTGATGGAAGTATTTATCGATATCAAAAAATATCTCTCCATTATTGTTTTTGTATGTGAGGTTCTCTTTGCTCAGCATACTGACCTTTGCTATTCCAATGACACTCAACATCGTGCGGATGCCTTTAATAAGATTCTTATGGTAGTTCGCGATCTCGTGGGACTTGCGTACGACAAGATAAGAAGCACGTCTGCGGGGATCTTGGGTCGCCAATCCTACCGGACAGATATGGCCGCCAGCACCGTTGCAGACCCGAGCACGTATACAACCCCCGCTCATCATAAACCCGCGCGCTATAGCAACTGCGTCCGCTCCTAAGGATAAAGAGATGACGGCATCATCAGGAGCGAGGATTTTTCCGCTTGAGATGAGACGGATATCATCTCTGATCTTGTGTTTGCGCAGCATCGTATCGACGATATAAAGCGCATTGTTTGTCGTCAGACCAATGGTTTCCATCAGCTCCAGCGGAGCCGTTGCCGAACCGCCTTCTCCGCTGTCTATGGCAATATAATCAGGGATGGCCTTGTTCTCTTTTTTGCGCTGGGCCAGATACTTGCTCATCTCTTCGATCGTATTGGCATCGGAGACAACGATCTTCATACCCACAGGCTTTCCTGAGATTTCCTGGCACTGTCCGATGAAATCAAACAGCTCTTCTTGAGTGTTGGCATAAGGAAAACGGTTTGGCGAGATAAGGTCTTTTCCCTCTTCTACACCGCGGTAATAGGCGATATCCGCAGAGACCTTGGCTCCCATGATCTTGCCGCCGGTCTGTTTGGCGCCCTGGGCTATCTTGATCTCTGTCATTTTGCAAAAACGCATTGATTTGGCATAGCGGACAGGGTCAAAAGCGCCTTTTTCATCGCGTACGCCGTAGAGACCGGAACCGATCTGAAGGACAAGGTCCGGCATATCTTCGGGAACTTTCTGAGGAAAGGCTTCTATGGGTGCACTCCATCGTGGACGAAAGAGGGCATGACTGGCAAAATCATAGATATATGTATTCTCCGTCTTCTTATTCAGTAAGACTTTTCGGTAGGCTTTGATGGCAAGTGAACGGTTAAATAACAGGCTTACGACCTTGAATATAAATTCGGCCAAAACCGTACTCTTGATCACTTCCAGATAATCGGCGTCGCTCAGATCGGGTGCATGGGTAACGAAGTAGTTGGAGGTCAACCCGCCTTCGCCCGTGTTCAGAGGAAACCCTGCCTCTTTGGCGCCAAGGACAAAGGCCCTTGTCCCCTCAGGGCTCAATGCTCCGTCGCTCATAGCCGAGCGGAAGATGACGGATCTTGCTTTAAAGGGTTGCGGCTTGTTCTTTCCAAAGGTGACGGAGAAATCATCTGAGAGTTCATCATCGTTTAAGACGGTATTGGAATGTTTGACCATAATACGTGAACCGTGAAAAGGCTGTGAGACTGAATAAGAGAGAAAATTCGGCACATCTTTTGCCGCTTTATAGACCCAGTCGATCTTGTCTCTGGACTCATAAAATGTCTCTTCGCCGAAATATTGACGCATCGGATCACGGAGTATCTCAAAAAGATAGCGCATACGTCCGATCACAGGATAGTTGATCAAGAGCTGATGACGGCGCTGTATAAAACGGTCATACACATAGAGGTTGACCAGAAAAAACAGACCGAAATAAAATACATATTCCAAAGAGATGATGAAATAGTGATTTAACTGCTCAAGCATATCAGACTCCCGTACGGCTAAAAAGTGTCTTGCGAAACTTCAGACTCACTTTTCTTCTCAAGATCTTTGATCCAAATCGTGTTATTGTTCAATTCATTCTCACCGAGTATAGCACAGTATCGTGCATTTGCTTTATCGGCAGCTTTTAGATGTGTTTTCAAGTTACGGGCTTTGTAGCCAATCGTAACTTTATCAGTCGTGCGTTTTTTCATCCCCAGAGTATAGGCCCTGTTGATAGCATTCTCATCCATTGCGCCTATATAATAGCCTTCACGCGTGACTTCAGGCATTTTTATCAGTTCCATAAGCCGTTCTATACCTATCGCAAAACCGATAGCCGGCGTAGGACGGCCTTCGAGAAACTCTACAAGTCTGTCATAGCGTCCGCCGCCTGCTATAGCAGACTGTGCACCGATCTCGGTAGAGACAAACTCAAAGGCTGTCTTGGAATAGTAGTCTAGACCGCGTACCAGGTGAGGGTCGATCTCATAATGCATACCGTGTTCATCAAGCAGACCGGTAAGTGTCTTGAAGTCGTCATCACAGCTCTGACAAAGGTTCTGCATCAGTTTGGGCGCCTCTTTGTACACGATCTGGCATTTGTCGTTCTTGCAGTCAAGTACACGGATCGGATTGGTCAATTTACGACGCTCACAGTCTTCACAGATATGGAGTTCGTGTTCCTGTAAGAAAGTGATCAGACTTTCACGGTATTGTGGCATACAGTTTGGATCGCCCAATGAGTTTAGTTTCAATGTGAAGTTGATACCCAGAGCATTGAAGATGTCGCGCACCAACAGGATCAAAGAGACATCTTCTAAAACAGAGTCTTCGCCGAAACTTTCACATCCAAATTGGTGGAATTGTCGCAAGCGGCCTTTTTGTGGACGCTCATACCGGAACATGGTGCCGTGATAGAAAAGGCGCTGTGTCTGCTCCTGTCGGTCATATTTGTTCTGAACAAAGGCACGGACAACGCCTGCCGTACCTTCCGGACGGAGACAGACATCGTTATCGCCTTTGTCCGTGAACTGGTACATCTCTTTGCCGACAATATCGCTGCTCTCACCGACAGAACGTTTAAACAGAGCAGTCTCTTCAAGTTGAGGCGTCTCTATAAAACGAAAGCCGTAGTTTTTGGCAATACGTGTAGCCGTCTCGATAAAATAGCTGAATCGTGCAGAGTCTTCAGGTTCTAAAGTGTCATTCATTCCGCGAAGTGAACGGATCATAGTCTTCCTTTTATAAAATTGTCAATTGTCGTATGGATAGCTTCTATACTCTCTTCAGCAGGGATGAAAAGTGTCGGTATCTCAAGTTTGCCGGCGACGAACTCCAACTGCTCTTGTACGTTGAGCATATACTGTATTCCGCGCTGTTCGATCACATCATGGTCTTTTCCGCCCAGGCGTTCGTTCAGCGTCTCTTCTTTTATCTTGAACAAGATGATGGCGTCAGGCATGATCTCTTGCATAGCAAAACGGTTAAGTCTCTCCAGCCACTCAAAGTCAAATTTTTTTGAGGCGAGTGCATAGGCCATTCCCGAGATCAAAGAGCGGTCAGAGATGATCAATCGATCAAGGTTCGGCTTGATGACAGCAGACGCGTGATTGCTTCGGTCTGCCAAAAACAGAAGAAGTTCTGTTACCGGGCAAAGATCGTCACTGTACAGGACCAATTCCCGTATCTTAGAGCCAAGCTCGGTCGCTCCCGGCTCTTTGGTGATGATCGCTTGAGGATAGGCCTTGGCCAAGAGCTCTATCTGTGTGCTTTTACCACAGGTGTCAATACCTTCTACGACAATGTACATGCATTCATCTCTTTGATCATACCTTCTACTTTCGTCGGCAGAAGATGTGATGTCTTTCCGTTGAACTTGAGCAGGTTTCTGACGATGGATGAACTGATAAAAGCATGTTTAAGGTTTGGCATCAGGTACACTGTCTCGATATTGGCATCAAGGGAATTATTCAGATATCCAAGTTGAAGTTCATACTCAAAGTCACTGATCGCTCGAAGACCGCGGATTAAAATGGTCGCATTCAGTTTTGCAGCACACTCGACTGTCAGGTTGTCAAAAGGAAGTACCTTCACATTCTTTAGGTGCGAGGTTGCTGCCTTTGCCATTGTCACACGCTGTTCTAAGGAGAAGAGCGGCTTTTTGTCACGTGAATCGGCAACACCGACGATGACTTCGTCAAAAAGGTTCAAGGCACGGGCAATAATATCATAGTGTCCGTTCGTAATAGGATCGAATGTCCCTGGATATAAGGCGATCTTAGTCATCACTGCTCCATCGTTTATATAAGTTGTGTTCAATATCTAGAAGATCAAACCATTTGCCGATAAAAAAATCTTCCATCTCATCTACGCTTTGTACATCGGCGTAATAGGCAGCTACAGGCGGTGCAATGATGACACCCAATCTGGAGAGCTTGAGCATGTTTTCCAAGGCAATAGCGGAAAAAGGCATCTCTCTGGGTGCAAGCAACAGTTTTTTGTTCTCTTTTATCATCACTGATGCGGCTCTGGTGATAAGGTCATCGGCAATCCCGCAGGCTATCTTGGCCAGGGTATTCATACTGCAAGGTGTGATCATCATAATATCGGCTCCATACGAACCTGAAGCGATAGACGCACCGATATCACTGTTACTGTACTCTCTCGTGTCTGTCTCTTTCTCCAAGACGACTTTAGCATGATCGGAGACGACAAGATGTTTGTGCATATCGGACGGAAGCGCTTTTAGAACATTGAAACCGATGTGTGCACCGCTCGCACCGCTGATGGCGATGATGATCTTTTTTTTCATACTGCTCTTTTATTCGATCTCTACAAGGTTTTTACTGATGACTTTGGCCTTGAGTTTTTTGCCATCTGATTTTTCGATATAAACATATTCGCCTATGGCTGCGTCATCAAGACAGATGGCTTGAAATTCAAGATGTACCTTCCCGCTTATAAAACGCACATTGACCGGTTTGTCTTTGAGTACAGAGGGAAGGGGTTCTGTATCGTGCTGATAGAGAATCTTTCCTTCAGCCAAACGTTTTTTTATACGGATTTGCTGCTGTGTCAGAGAGATCAGAGGAAAACCTTTGAATCGCTTGAACTCTGTCTCTACTGACACCAGGTCTTTTGGTGTCAGGATTTTACCGCGATTTATGTTATGCCTTGCTTTAAACAACTTCATCTTGGCCTGAATCTTATACCGGACGAAAAAACGCTCTAATGAATCATTAGATAGGATCTTAAAGCTCGAATGGTTGTAAAGATAGGCATTGGTCTTGAACTCAAGTGTATAGTGTTTAGGCAGTTTTTGTATGAAACTGCTCGTATCAAGAAGGACTTTTTCAATCTTCATATCCGGAAAATATTTATGATAATACGCTTTTACGGCCTGTACGACAGGTCCCATATCTACATGTGAAGCGCGTTTGACATGTACAATGCCTCTGCTGGCATCTTCGATCTGCAGACCCTTCTGTTCAAAAGTCTGCAGGAGTCTGGAGGAAGTAAAAGTCTTTTGGTTCCTGTTCTGATCAAAGCGGTAGATGACAAAATCATTTTCGATTTGCGGATCGACAATAGATGCATTGAACTCCATGCTGTCTATAGTGTACTCAGACTTAATCACGGCGCCATAAAACGAACTGCTGATGAACAGAGAAAGAAGAAAGGCCTTTAAGTACAAGAGAGGTCTTTACATGCCAAAGAGGTAAAACAGAGGGTGTGATAATAAGAGACAGATCCGGTGTAAGTACTCATTATAGACTCCTCTATGTTAAAGAATAAAGTATTCTAACATAAAGGCTTTCAGAATATAAGCCTCCTTTGCGAATCAGGGCTGATTTTTTTAAGCTTAATTATACTTCTTTTGCATTATTATCCATAACAGTAATAAAGGACAGGGTGTATTTATGACAGAGCATTTTTATCTTGCAAGACAGGTCATCTTAAACAATGACGAGACAATCATGGGGTATGAACTCTTATACAGAGACAGCACGCAAACAGCACATATCCAAAACCCACGTCATGCGACCGCTGCACTTTTAGTGAACGTCCTTAATCAGGCCGGCTTGAACAATGTGGTCGGGGAACACCTGGCTTTTATCAACGTGGACGCTTCCTTCTTAAAGCATAATTTCATCGAGTCGATCCCTGCAAAGACCTTTGTATTTGAATTGACAGCGACAAGTTCACTGAATGAGCGTCTTGTCGAACGTGTAGAGAGACTGAATAATGATAAATATGTATTCAGTCTGGATATGGACTCGTATGAGAAGATTGAGATCGTAAAGACTCTGGCTCCCTACTTGTCATTTTTGAAGATTGATACCTCAAGTTTTGAAGTCGAACGTCTAAAAGATGTAAAAGAAGCATTAAGCGAATATCCTATCATCTTCATCGCTTCAAAGGTCGAAGATGAAGAGACCTTCAAGTCGTATCAAAAAGAGGGATGTGATGCTTATCAGGGTTATTTCTTCGCTCAGCCGCATATTATCCAGGATAAAAAACTCGATGCCAACCAATTGGTACTGTTCAAACTGTGCGATACGATACAAGCCGGTGCGTCTACAGCAGATATCGTCAAAGCATTTGAACAGAGTCCGGCCATCACCCTGCAGCTTTTGCAGTTTATCAATTCCGGAGCCTTTCATTTTAGAGACAGGATATCATCGATCAATCAGGTGATCACACTTTTGGGACGCAATTCATTGATACAGTGGCTGATGCTGCTGCTGTATTCCAAGAACTTTTCTTCCAAGGTCAAGTATCAAAACCCGCTTATCCTTATGGTGAAACAACGTACCGAGATCATGGTGAACCTTTTAAAACTTGTCAAAAAGAATGCCTCCATGAGCGAGCAGGGTGAGGCATATTTTGTAGGCATACTCTCTTTGATGGATACCCTTTTACACGTACCTTTGGATGAGGTACTGCGGGAGTTTTATGTAGAGAAATCAATCTCAGATGCAATCTATTATCAGAGCGGGTTCTTGGGAGAACTCTATACAGTAGTCCTTGCCGTCGAGCAGTTTGATACCCAGGTACTCGATAGCTTCTTACAAAAATACAAGGTAGACAAAGAGAAGTTTGAGCAGATGACCCTGGAGGTCTTCAAGAGTACAGTGGAGCTTGAAACAAGTCCAATCGATTCATGATCGTGTCAATACCCAGACCAGGCTCTGTATGCAGGTGTATCTCATCCCTATGCAGATGAAAAGGTTCGAGCAGAGGATGTGCTTTCAGGTATAGCGGCGAGTCCAGGTCGGCCATAGAGACATTTTGCACGGCGACGCCAAAGTGTGCTGCAGCCAAAAGACTGATCGGTCCTTCAAGCATCGAACCTATCATGCAGCTTTTGTTATACTCCTTGGCTATAGCAGAGATCTTCAAGGCTTCGTATATTCCGCCGCTTTTCATCAGCTTTATATTGAGCATGTCCGCAATACTGTTTTCAAGCAGGTACTCGGCATCTTTACTGTCAAAGAGAGACTCATCGGCCAGTGTGGGTACGATCTGTTCTGCGGTGAGCCTCTTAAGTGCGCCAAGATCGTCGGCCTTGAATGGCTGTTCAATACATTCTATTTTTGTGGTATCAACAGACTCCAGCATATACCGAGCACTCTCAAGGTCCAAGGCCTGGTTGGGATCGAGCCTCAGACTTACATCTGAAGGCAATACCTCTATGATTGCCTTTAATCTTTGAATATTTGTCTGTGTATCCGCATCAAGTTTCACCTTGAGTGATCTGAAGCCTGAACGCAGAGCTTCCAGCGTGTCAGCGAGCATTTTCTCAGTACTTCCGACGGATATGGTGAGATCTGTACAAAGCGTGTCTGTCTGTGCTCCCAGATAGGCAGATAAAGAGACTCCGGCCTCTTTTGCCAAGAGATCATACAAGGCGATATCCACACAGGCCTTGGCCTCAGGATTTAAAGACGAACGGTGCAGAGCTTCAAAGGTATCTATAGGATGTATATCTTGACCAGTCAGTGCAGGAAAGATTGTTTGGGTGAGTTCCTGGACGACATCTTCGTTTGTTGTTCCTGTAATGGCTGTGACGGCACAGGCTTCACCGTATCCTACAAGAGAGGTGTCAGTATA
>JBFEYG010000031.1:0-14398 GCA_041562275.1 Sulfurimonadaceae bacterium
TTCAATTGTAGCAGGGTTATAGCTAAATAGAAAAAACTTCTCTATGAAATCAAAATTATTGGCGTTCTCATAAATGCAAAATTAAGATATTTACTATACTAATAAAATTATTTGCTTGAAAAGATAAATGTGCCACAATTATTAATAATAGTTATACTTTGTTAGAAAGTATGGATGCTTAGCTGTATTTATGTAATATAGCTTTATTGATAAGAAAGGGGATGTTATGTCTTATCAAAGTTTATTTATTCATAGGGCTAAAAAAATATTCTTGTGCATTTTTTTAGTTCTTGGATTTGGTTTGTATGCAAATGAGAACTCATTGGTTAAGATGGCTAATGACCCAAACATTCAATGGGGTTCATGCCCAGCTTTTATGGGTGAAGAGTGTAAATTAGCAGTACTGCAAGGAGATCCGGCAAAGGACAATAGTGATGTCTTTTTCAAGGTGCCTGGTAACTATAAAATCCCTCTTCATTGGCACACGTCAGCTGAGCGTATGGTTTTGGTATCAGGAAAGATGGATGTAAGATATGAGGGTGAAGATACAAACACTCTACACACGAATAGTTATGCCTATGGCCCGGCAAAAAAGCCGCATAAAGCTTATTGTCATGAAGGGAAAGCGTGTATTCTATTTATCGCATTTGAAAAACCTATTGATGCTTATGAGATAAAAGAGTAAAGAAAGTTCAAATGCTAAAGTAATGATGAAAATAATAGCTGGAATGTAGCAGTAAATATAAACATACATAGTAAAACTGTTACAATTTTCTTTAAGTCCCCATTTTAGGGGCTACAGCTAATTCGACTTATAGCTGTGCCATACTAGCCTTCAGAAAGACTTTTTCCTATAGCCTCTTCGATTTGTGCTAGCGCAAGTTTTTTCCCATTCTCTTCCTCATCCGCATTCCACCAATACTCAATGATCTCTTGTTCTATGGTTCCCAGAAGGTTCACAGGAAGGTTTGCAAAGACCTCGTATGAGCTTATCTCTTCGCCCTGTAAGCCTTTTGCTTTGGCCAGGTCACTGATCATCTCACGAATTGATTTTTCTACATCTGTCGGTTCTGCAAGGGGTAGTTCATCCGTTGGCTGTTGGATGACACGGGCATAGTCTATCCAAGTCTTGATCTCTTCTTCTAGATAGTTGTGTCCATAGACTTGATAGCAGAGTACCCGTCCGTCAGTGTATAGGATCTCATCATTCTCTTCCAAAACATCCGAACTCTTCGGCTCGCCGTTGTATAAGTACACTTCAATACGTTGATCATCTTGAAGTGTACTCGCTGTCTCAAAAGCATTTCTTGCATGTTTGAGCAACTCTTTTTTTTGTGTTTGATAGTCCATGTCTTTCCTTTTAATTCATGTAGGGTATGTCCAAGACAGCGTCTCTGTCTTCGGCTTGGTAATCGTAGTCTTGTGTATAGTTGATCGTTTCCAAAGGCTTCATCAATGCAATGCGCTGCAAGGGATGAAGACTCAGGGCATTGGTCTTGTCGGTGTAGGCCTGCACATAAAACTCGATGACGATACTGTGCCAGCTTGGGTGTTCATCCTGCATCCTTTGGGCAAACAGTCCCAGCTTGTCCGTATCCAACTCATCTATAGCAGGAAGCTTTCTGACTACATTTCTGACAAACTGCTTTGAGAAATAAGGCTCTCCCAGATCTAAAAGCGCTGAAGCTGCCTGGATATCGGCATCATTTTCGCTGTAGCTGTAGGCATATCTGAAATGCTCACATACCCACTGTGTATACCGGGGATAATGGTTCAAGACATTGACCAGGTCTGTGAGGTCCTGATCGATGAGGACCTGAAAAAGACTGATCGTGTTCTTGCTCAGCTGTCTCCAGTGTGACTCGTCTTTTTGGAAGTTGTCTTTCTCCAAGATCGGCCGGTACTGGGTGATATCGCTTATATCATGCAGGAGTCTTGCCTTCGTCCGGTATGCTTCTTCTCTGTCAGCTGGCATCTATATTGTGAAAATCCCAGAGTTTTTTGTAGTGCGAATCCAGTTTGGACAGTGTCGAATCGGCAAGGATAAGATCCTGCATCTGCGGAAAATGTCTGTTCGGGTTCTTTGTGTACCAGGATTCCATCTCCTCTTTGATGCGGTTGCGCGTTTGAACCGTCTGTATGATCATGCTCTTTATCTCATGCATCTCGGGGGTAATGATTTGACTGTCTATACTCATCCGCATTGGCATTCTCCTGTGTGTGTTCCCGGATCCAAGTAGGTCTCGGCATTCTCTTGTGTTACTTTTACAAAGCTCTCTTCATCATGCGAACTGATGATCTCATCCAGGTCCAAAGGTTCAGGCCCGAGATAATAGATCTCGATCCCGTTCTTTTGAAGAGTTGAAAAAGGTCCTTTTCCCATATAGGAGTAGAAGACCTTGCTGGCATTGTGCTCTTTAAGCAGTTCAGCCGTCTTTATACCGTCTCCGTAACCGTCATTCTTGATAAACCTGAACTCTTTTACCTCAGGGTTATATAAGGCAAAATAGTTCACGTTTCCAAACAGCGCTGAAGACTTTACATCCGGTTTGATACTGTCAACTGGTATTGCAATCATGTTTATCCTTTTGCCAACATATGCAAATTAGGTTCTAGAATATATTTTGCAACTGGCTGGATATGAAAGACTATGAGATAGATTATTACGGCTTTTCAAACGAGGACGGCGATGGATGCATGGCCGTCTTTGTAGCGTATCCCGATATCAAAGGTATCGGGGACACCTATGAAGAAGCGAAAGAGGATGCGTATGAGCGCCTGGAAGTCTATTTTAAACAAAGGAAAAACGGTATGGAATCTTTTAATCTGGCAGTGAAGGCATATGAGTCGAAAGAGTACGAACGGGCATACGGGTTATTTGAAGAGGCAGTAGAAGAGAACACGGATGCAATGGTGAACCTTGCCTTTATGCATATGAAGGGAAACGGCTGCACACCGAGTCATACAAAAGCCAAAGAGTGGTTTGAGAAGGCGGCAGAACATGATAATGGATATGCGCTTAACTCTTTGGCGATCTTTTATGAAAAGGGGATGGGTGTCACTGCAGACGAGCAGCTCGCCTTTGAGTACTACAAACGTGCGGCAGATACAGGGCATGTCGATGCTCAGGCCAAGACAGGTATCCTGTACAGACAAAAGGGTGATAACGCGAAGGCAATGCAGTACCTGATCACGGCAGCGCATAATGACAATGCCCAGGCCCAGGAGATCATCACCTATGTCAGCAATGCTGGTGTCTCTACACAAAGAAACGAAGCCTTCCACAGTCTGGATGAGACAAAACAGCTGGCTCTGATAGAAAACCTTATAAAGACGAAGATCCTGCCGACACTGGCAGTAGATGAAGGCGGTTTGGAGCTTGTCAACTTTATCCCCGGAGAGACGCCGCAGATATGGCTGAGCTACCTGGGTGCATGTTCAGGCTGTCATCTGGGTTCGACGTCTACCGCAGACATGCTGCTCGATCATTTTGAAACAATGATCGACAAAAATGTCGTACTTTATTTGATGTAAGGCAGAAAGATGAACAAGATTATTGCCAAGGTGATCAATATCGAACCCGGAGAGATCGTCTCCTACATCCAGGTGGAAAGCGGCGGTGAAAAGCTTAGGCTGATCAAGTCTGTCTTGCCTGAATGGCTCAGCGTAGGCGACAAGGTAGAGTGCTGTATACATGAAGCATCTGTCTGCGTAAGCAAGGAGTGTCCGGGAAAAGTCTCTATAGAGAACAGAATAGGCGGAAGGATCAAAGATATCCGCTCAAACGACACCTTGTGCGAGTTGACCTTTGAAAGCGGTCTGGGTGATGTGGTCGCACTGATAACGCAGGTCTCCTTCAATGAACTGGATCTGCAAAAAGAGAATGAAGCGACCATGCTTATGCGCGGGGTAGATATCTCTGTTGAACCTCATATCGATACCCTTGATACGCTTGAGCGGTACCGGGCAGTAGCTAGAATAAAAGATGCAAACTAAACTTAAACACAAGAAGGAGAAGCTATGGCAGTGATGATTACATCAGAATGTACAAATTGTGATGCGTGTGCACCGGAATGTCCGGTCGCCGCTATCTTGGACGGGGATAATGAAAAAAACCCTTATGCAGGTTCGCAAAGGTTCTATATCAAACCTGAGACCTGTGTTGAATGTGTAGGCCATGCCGATACACCGCGCTGTGCAGAAGCCTGTCCGGCAGAAGGTTCGATCGTGTGGGATATGCCATATACAACGGATTTTGAAGATTATTACCTTGCAGGAAACAGCGAGGGGACGTACAAGATCAGAGATCATAAGAAAAAAGGTCTGATGCTGCCAAGTGTCAAAGCGCAGGCATTTTTGGATGATATCAGTATGGCTGTTAGAGAAGCACATGCCAATGTAGCCGATTCATTTTAGGCCAGGGTCATGAATATCGCATTTGCCTCATCTACAGGTGAGAAGGTAGATCAGCATTTCGGATGGTCAAAACAGTTTTATCTGTATGAGATCGGCAAGGAGAGTGCTGTCTTGCTGAAGGTCATCGACAGTTCGGAAGAACCGGAAGAAGAAGTGGCAAAGCTGAACTATAAGATAGGCACGATCGAAGATGCGGACATCATGTACTGCACGCAGATCGGTCCGAAAGCATCGAAGATGGTGCAGGCTTCGGGCATACACCCTGTACGTGTGGCTGAGGGAGAAAGCATTGCAGAAGCAATCACAAACCTGCAGGAGATGCTCGCAGGACAGCCGCCTATGTGGTTGTTGCGCATCTTTCACAAGTCCGAAGCACGAAGTGCATAATGGCAGTCTTGATCACGGACACCTGTATCAATTGCGACCTCTGCATTGATGAGTGTCCGGCGACTGCGATTGTGAGTGCAGAGGAGAACCCGCTTTTTTACGGAGTCTTTACCTATGTGAAACCTGAGAAATGTATAGAGTGTGTTGACGCAGCTGTACCAAAATGTGCAGATGTCTGTCCAACGGAAGGGTGTATCGTCTGGGATATGCCTTATATCGAAGCCTATAATGATCATTTCGTAGGGAGTGATGATTATGTGATTCGTGTACACAAGAAAAAAGGTCTTTTGTCCCCACTTGAGGCGCCGAGACCTTTTCGTGAGACAATTACAACCGAGCAAAGAGTGGCACGTCGAAGTGTCGGAGAGACCCTGAAACTATATAACTAAAGGAAGAAAAATGTCAGTAATAATCGATGATACCTGTATAACCTGTGATGCCTGTTTGCAGAACTGTCCGGTGAACGCTATAGTGGATGATGAGCATAATCCTCTTGGCGAGAGCCGTTATTATGTCCAGCCGGAAAAGTGTATAGAGTGTGTCGGTGTCTATGATGACCCGCAATGTGCCGCTATCTGTCCGAGTATCGGCTGTATTACCTGGGATATGCCCTATACCAAAGAGTTTGATGAGTATTTCTTAAATGCAGAGATGTACAAACTTGGTGAGAAAAAAGGTGTCGTAAAATCTCCGGCCTTCAGAGAGAAAAAGTATCGTACGGATATTCCAAATGAGATGCGTGGTGTAGGCAAAGAAGTCCAGGTTGCGCCGGACGAGGACAAAGAGGTCGGTTGATTGAATTATGATCTAAGCCGTATAGGATATGTTGCCAAGAACTTAGACCCTATGCAAAATGAATGTATGATAACCTTAGCCCTGAAGATCGTTGATGATAGCTGTAAGATGGATGATTATGAACGAGGGGTGTTCATGCAGGTGTATGACGCCATGCCACATTATCATAGTGACTTCTTTGAGCCCGATATTTTTGACTTGATCACAGAGACACGTCATAGTCCTACGGCAATGCTCTTTGCCAAGATCAAACCTTTCCGCCAGGCAGGTATGGAGTACGTAAGCCGTCCTGCAATGAAATCTTTTAAAGCTTATGTCCGTCAAGAGCTTAGGACATAAGTTTTTATGCAGAAGGTATTGCAGTTTCATAGTATGGCCGGTACTTTTTATGTCATAAAATACGAACACAACAGTTTTACAATACAATTTGATCAAGAACTGCTTGATCAATTTCATTACGATTCGATGGTAGATGCGGTGGAATCTTTTGTAAATGAGAGCGGGTTTTTTATTTATCATCCTGAATTGGGTTACCCCCTTGATCTGTTTGATCTGGGCGTACCCGATGATATCAGCGGATGGGAATCACTGTATTAGACCGCTCCGAAAAGGATCTTTCCGCCGGTCTTCTGTGCCATTTTGACCTCTTCATAGCTCTTTTGCGGGATACGAAGTGTTGAGGCTTTGATCTCATTACAGACCGTGTCTATCTTCTCTTCCGCACTTAAGCGCTTCAAGTCGCCTTTTGAAAGGTCGGCATGCTCGACAAGCTCATTCCATACGGAGCTTTCATCCAGGGCAAAAGCATTAAAGGTGATACCTTCATATTCAAACTTCCCGTCATAATCAAGATCCGTTACGAAAAGCAGGTAGCTTCCTTTTGGACTCAGTACCGGTTTGTAACGCTCAAAGAAGGTCTCAAAATAATCAAAGCTTTCCAGTTCGCATGCTAAAAAGTCCATCTTCTCGCCCATACTTGTCATGATGACCTGCATAGCTGTCTCTTTTGGCGGAAGCTGTTTATCCGCTGCGAGGACCTTGCCCGGTGTGATGATGAGACTTCCTCTGTACGCGTAGACGTAGCTGGTCGTGTTGCCGCTGAATGTGGCCTGCCATTGCAGGTTGTTTCCGTAAATAAAGTCTTGGATTGCAGACATGTGTAGATTTCCTTTGGTTGGTTTATACACAAAAGAATGCAATTTTGGTTCTACGGTTTTTGGGCTATACTTACATGATAAAGGCGATGTATGAACCCCAAAAAAGTAAGACGTGAGAGCACGCGAAGACTGACAGATCTTCCCAATGTCGGACCGGCGATAGCAAAGATACTAAAGAGTATTGGCATTGACAACCCTTCTGAATTGAGCGAATGTGAGCCTTTTGAGCTGTATGAACGTCTTTACAAGCTCAGGGGAAAATGGGAAGACCCATGTCTACTGGATGTCTTTATGTCGGCAGTGCGTTTCATGAACGGTGAAGAGGCTCAGGTCTGGTGGGCATTCACACAAGAGCGCAAGAAGCTGCTTGAGAGCAAGCGGAGCTAGAGAAATCTTTCATCTGAACGTGCGGTATTGACCTCGGATCTGCTCTTGTTCATCCAGCCTGTTTTGACGCCGTTTACTCCGTCAAACTGTGGGATGTAGGGTTTGATATCGATCAATGGCGTACCATCAAGGACATCTATACCCTTGATCGTGACAATATTGTCGTCAATAGAGAGGACCTTTGTAATAGACAAACCGATGTGTGAAGGGCGAAGGGGAGAACGGGTCGCAAAGACGCCGCGTTCCTGGGTGTCCATAAAGGGGATCACTTCAAGTTCTGTCCGCACGGCCTCATGAAAATAGTAGATCAGATAAATATGGGAGAACCCTTCAAGGTCTTTTAACCCCAGGGTGTACTCTTTGTCTATCTCCAAGGTGGCGATGACGCTTTTTGCACCCTTGGGTTGAATGGGCATCTGTCCCAGCTTCTTAAAAGGTGTGTGGATAATGCCTATGGGTTCGATCTGCATCTATTCACCGCCAAAGGTACCATAGGGGTCATCATCGATGAGAATACTTTTGGGATCAAGTGTGATACTGTCGATGATGATCTTGTCACGTTTGTCCGGAGGAAGACGAAGGGCCAGGCGTTCTTTCGCCTCGCTCTCGTCTTTGGCATCGATAGGAAAGGTCTGTGCTTTCTTATCCGCGATGCGTACTTCCAGAAGGTAGCGCATCAGGCTACTTCGTTCGTATAGGCGTAGGTAGAAGAGATAGAGCGTAGACGTTCAGCCGCCTTGGTAAAAGCCTCGATAGTATAGTCTATCTCTTCTTTTGTCGTGAAACGCGAAAGACTCAGGCGCATCGCGGTGTGGGCAAGTTCAGGGTCTTCGCCTATGGCGCTCATGACCGGATTGGCTTCGAGTGATTCCGAGGCACAGGCTGAACCGGTTGAGGCCGCGATGCCTGCACGGTTCAGATCCCACAGCATCGCTTCACCTTCGATACCGCGAAGCGAGATCAGGATAGTGTTGGGTGTACGCTGCTCGCGCGGACCGACGACGATAGTGTCGGGTATTTGTGATATGGCATCTTCAAGTCTGTCACGCAAAGCACGTACATCCGTGTTCATCTTTTCCACATGTCCGGCTGCCTGTTTCATGGCCAGTCCCATACCGACGATGTAGGCAACATTTAGCGTACCGGCACGTTTTCCGCCCATCTGTTCTCCGCCGTGAAGAAGGTTTGGCAAGTTTTTTCCTTTTTTGACGTAGAGACCGCCGATACCTTTTGGCCCGTGGAACTTGTGAGCTGAGAAGGTCAGATAATCCACATCTACCTTGCTCAGATCGATAGGGAGTTTTCCTATAGCCTGCACGGCGTCGGTATGAAAAAGGATACCTTTCTCTTTGGCAAAGGCAGAGACCTCTTCGACGGGAAAGATCATTCCCGTCTCATTGTTTGCCCACATCATAGAGATAAGTATGGTCTTGTCCGTTACCGCCGCTTTCATGGCATCAGCAGAGATGCCGCCGTCTTCATTCACATCGACAAAGGTCACATCGACACCGTTCTCTTCGAGGAATAAAAGGGTATCAAGCATAGAAGGATGTTCGACGGCCGTGGTCACGATATGGTTCTTTTCAGGGTTCTTCAGGATATACTTGAAAAAGATGCCTTTTAAAACGGCATTATTGCTCTCTGTAGCGCATGAAGTGATCAGGATGTCATCCTGATCGGGTACGTTCAGCGCATCATACATCGCTCCCATAGCCTCATTCAAAGAGGGACGTACTTCCATGCCGTAAGAGTGCAGTGAGTTTGGGTTCCCGTACAGCTCTTCAAAAAAAGGCTGCATCTTGACCTTGACGAGTGGATCGATCTTTGTGGTTGCATTATTATCCAGGTAAACGCGCATTACGCTTCCTCCTCTTGTTTTTTATAGGTAAAAATAGGTTCATGTGTCGGGTCTTTGACCACCGCTTCGGTTATCGTACAGCTTTGGATCTCTTTTTTGTCGGGACAGCTGAACTGAAGCGGCAGCATCACCTCTTCGATGATACCGCGCAGGCCGCGGGCGCCTACACCCTTGTCAATCGCCTTTTGGGCAATGGCATCGAGTGCTTTCTCTTCAAACTCAAGTGCGATACCGTCCATATCAAAGAGTGCCTGAAACTGCTTGATAAGGGCATTGTCAGGTTCTTTTAGGATCTGTATCATCTGCTCTTTGGTGAGTTCTCTGAGCTGTGCGATGACAGGGATACGGCCGATGAATTCGGGGATGATCCCGTAGTGCACAAGGGCCTTTTGATCGACTTTGAACTCTTTCATCTCTGCTTTTTGCACCGTTCCGAAACCGACTTTGTTGCTCTTTTTTGTATGCATATCCGGTACGAGACCGACAAAGGCGCCCCCGCAGACAAAAAGGACATGTGAGGTATCAAAAAGTACCGTCTCCGTCGTAGAGTTCTTTCGGCTCCCTTTTACAGGTACATAGACCTCTGCACCTTCAAGTATCTTTAGCAGTCCTTGCTGTACACCTTCACCCGAGACATCGCGCCCCATGGTCGAAGATTCGCTTTTCCGTGCGACCTTGTCGATCTCATCGATATAGACGATACCGCGCTGGGCCAGTTCGATATCATAGTTGGCAGCAGCAAGAAGGCGCGAGAGGATACTCTCTACGTCTTCGCCCACATAACCCGCTTCGGTCAAAGCCGTCGCGTCGGCTACGGCAAAAGGGACGCTGAGTATCTTGGCCAGTGATTTTGCAAGCAGTGTCTTACCGCTTCCCGTAGGTCCCAGAAGCAGGATATTGCTCTTTTCCAGTTCGACATTGTTGTAGACCGGGTGTTCGATGCGTTTATAGTGGTTGTACAGCGCAACGGCAAGTACTTTTTTCGCCTCTTCCTGACCGATGATATGCGAATTCAAAAACTCGACGATCTTCTGGGGTGTCGGAAGCTGTTCCTGCATATGTTCGCGCTCTTCATAACGCACCTCTTTTTGCAGGATATTTGAACAGGTCGTCACACATTCGTTACAGATATGGGTTGTCTCGGAGGAGAACATCTTCTTGACTTCGCTTTGAGACCTTCCGCAAAACGAACATTTTTTTTCTTGACTCATTAGGCATCCTTTTTGGAGATGGTTTCTAGTATTGTGTCGGCCAGTCCGAAGGCAATCGCTTCATCAGCTTCAAAATAGTTGTCACGGTCACTCTCTTTTTCAATCGTCTTAACATGTTTTCCCGTCGCTTTCGAGATGATCTTATACAATCTCTTTTTGAGTTTTAGGATATGGTTGGCCTGGATCTCTATATCACTGGCCTGGCCCGATGTACCGCCAAGAGGCTGGTGGATCATCACCTCGGCATTGGGCATGATGTAGCGGTGGCCCGGTTCGCCGCAGGTAAAGAGTACTGCGGCCATTGAGGCGACCATTCCCATGGCATAGGTATGTACAGGTGCCTGGATTAGCTGCATCGTATCCAAGATAGCAAGCCCTGCCATCACGGAACCGCCCGGAGAACTGATGTACATATGAATAGGTTCTGAGGAGTCCTCTGCTTCGAGATACAGCAGCTGGGAGACGATGATGCCCATCATATGGTCATCCACAGGCTCGGTTATCATCAATACCCGGTCGCCCATCAGTTTGGAAAAAAGGTCAAAATAGCGTTCGCCCCGTGGGGATCGGTCTTTTACGGTTGGTATATATGGCATGGTCTTCCTTTGTTAGATTGCTATCCGCATCAGAGGCAAAGCCTGGGTCTGCGGTACGTGTTTGAGTGCCTGATCAGACAAACGCTTTGATAAAGTCCTCAAGTGACATCTCCAGGACTTCGAGATTGTGCTTATCGATAAATTTCTTCTCTTTTTTACCCAGTTCCTTATCGGTGATGACATAGCCGCCTTCGAGGTCCAGGGTAAGTTCGTTGGCTACCATACGGTCTGTGTCACGGTCGAAGTAGGTGCCCAAGAAGAGATATTTCTTTGTCTTTCGATAGCTCTTGAGGACAGGTGGGACAGCAAATCCGCCCATAGCCTCTGTCAGCCAATCCACATAATCCGCATCGGACATGATGAAGCTCGGCTCGGGAAGCGGGCTTCCCATGGGCTTGAAGAGGATCTTCTTCGCCTCATCCAGCGCCTCTTCTTCAACCTGAAAATACTTCTTGTTCTCTACGTCATATTCAAAAAGTTCATATCGGTTCTTGTCCGCCATTATCCTTGCTTTTCCGACGATAAGACAGTGGGGCTCAAAAGCGAGAAGCTCCTGAAACTTGCTGTCACGGTTGGTGTCGATGATATAGCGCGGCATCATATTGACAATGGCCTTGTGAAGCGGTGTCGGCTCAAACTCTTTGGTATAGATGAAGTTGGTAAGCTGGTTCAGATAGTCTATTCCACGGCGCTGTTCAAGGTGCATGGCAGCACGCGAGTACTCAAACATAAGCCTGTCGCTCATCGGTCTGCCGTTGTTCATCTTCAATATCATCGAATCCGAATCGTACGGCATCTCTTCGCCGTCTTTTGTGAGGGTACCTTTAAATACTCCCAGACCAAAATAGGGTACGGTGGTCTGATTGCGCAGCTCTTTTTTGATTTCTGTTATTCTTTCATTTATATCGATTACTTCATTCATTAATGACATCCTTTTCCTGTATAGCACTCTTGTGCGGCCAGGATCTTTCTTCCTAGCGTAGCTGTGTTGAAACGGTCACAGATATTTTTTGCAAATTCATCATAAAAGATAGCACCGTCTTTGGAGATGAGGATCACAGCCTTGGTCAATTCACCTTCACAAGGACTACCGCTGAGTTTGACTCCGTAATAGTCAGCAAACTCTTCGTCTTCGTCGATGTAAAAGTCAAACCCGTCTATATCCAAAGCCTCATGTTCCCGGTTGGCAACGATAATAGAAGAGATGACCTTATGCTCACCGTCTTTTGGAAGATCCTCTGCGATCGTTATGAGCTCTTCTTTGAGGTTCTCGTCGATAAAAGGCAGGGTGATGATCAGTTGCGTCTTTCCGTTATGACCGCCTATGGTATGTTTGTTCCCTTCTTTGTCTTTGATCGATACCTCTTCAGAGGCATAGCCTATATCCAAGGGCATGTCATTAAGATGCATGGTGGATGTGTTGAATTGTACTTGCATAATACGCTCCTAATAAAAAATTTTTGATCGCCATCTCCACGTCCTGTATGATCGAGGGGATCTTATAGACAGAGACGCCGCCGTTGTTAAGACTGCGTAAGGTGTTCTTGCAGTAGTGGTCGGCAAGAAGGTAGTTTGAACCGCCGATGACATCCAGCAGGGCATAATGTTCACATGCGTGCGAAAAGTCTTCCTGACGCTCTATGCTGCAGTTGCAGCTCATCTCTTCATGTGTGAAGGCTTTTACTTTTTTTTCGAAAGCCGGATTGTAAAAGACGGCACTTAGTGAGAAGGTCACTACATCTTCTTCCGTATCAATGGCGAAAACAGCAAACTTAGGGGCAGTGCATGGGTTCTGATGATAGACACGGTCGTTTGACGTCATAGCGATGGCTACCTTCATGCTCTTGCCTTATGTTTTTGTATGGTTTTGCATATCGTGTTCTAGCCGGTATCAGAAGAAATTAGTCAAAGATAACAAGAGTTGACAAAAGCGTGACAAAAATGTAGCAGAAGGGTTTTAAGGTGCCGGAAAAGTACTAGAACAGCTCTTGCAATGGACTTAGTAATAAATGATTGTAGCTACATGATGCGAGGTCATTTGAATTCCTAAAACTACTATTACACAAGGAGCTAAAATGAGCTGTAGTTCAAGTAATCCTGCCGAAATGGCAATGCCGGCAGACATCCAAGAGAAGATCCATGACCACCCATGTTATTCGGAAGGCGCACACCACCATTATGCACGTATCCACGTTGCGGTCGCCCCGGCATGTAATATACAGTGTAATTACTGTAACAGAAAGTATGACTGTTCGAATGAGTCCCGTCCGGGTGTGACAAGCGAACGTCTGACACCGGAAGAGTCGGTCAAGAAGGTCATGTTCGTCGGAGGTGAGGTCCAACGTATGTCGGTACTGGGTATCGCCGGACCGGGTGATGCACTTGCCAATCCTAAAAAGACCTTTGATACTTTTAGAATGGTACGTGAAAAAGCACCGGACCTTAAACTATGTCTTTCGACTAACGGCCTGGAACTTCCAAACTTCGTCGATGAGATGGTGAAGTATGATATCGACCATATCACGGTTACGATCAACTCGGTAGACGAGACAGGCGAGATCGGTTCGCAGATCTATCCGTGGATCTTTTATAACAATAAACGCATATACGGAAAAGAGGCTTCTCAGATCCTTTTAGAGCAGCAACTGGAAGGGATGAAGAAGTGTGTCGAAGCGGGTATCCTTATCAAAGCAAACTCGGTACTGATCCCGGGTATTAATGATAAGCACCTTGCAGAAGTCTCCAAAAAACTCAAAGAGATCGGTGTCTTCTTGCACAATATCATGCCGATCATCTCTGAGCCGGAGTACGGTACAAAGTTTGCGCTTGACGGTGTGCCTTCGGCCACGGATCAACAGCAGATGGAAGTACAGGAAGCCTGCGGTATGGACATGAAGTTGATGCAGCACTGTAGACAGTGTCGTGCAGATGCCGTCGGACTGATCGGTGAAGACCGCGGTGCCGAGTTTACAAAAGACAAGTTCAAGAACATGACCTTTGAAGCCCTTGAGACCCATTATGATGTGGATGCCAGAAAACAGGCACATGCCGATATCGAAGAGTTCAGAGGCTTTTTGGATGCAGCGAACGAGCGCGTGCGTAAAGAAAAAGCAGACCTTTCCAGTGACGGACAGACTATTCTTGTCGCGGTTACGACGATGGGTGAAGGTATGATCAACCAGCACTTCGGTTCGGTCAAAGAGTTCTTGATCTATGAAGCCGGGGACAGAGGTATCCGGTTCATCCATCACCGTAAACTTGATTATGAGTATTGTGCAGGACCGGACGGTGCAAACCCTATGGAACCTATTCTTGAAAAACTCAAAGACTGTAAACTGATCCTTACGGCGAAGATCGGCGGATGTCCTCAGGATGATCTTAAAGTAGCAGGCTTGATCGCGGATCAGTCCTATGCCTATCAACCGATCGAAGCATCTGTATTGAAGGCAACGCGAAAATACTTTAATTTGCCAGAACAGCTAGAAGCGAACTAGAACGTATCATGGCGCTGATAAACGACACGACACTCAGAGACGGAGAACAAGCCCCTTACGTCGCCTTAACACACACGAAAAACTCTCTATAGCCCAA